>JAJDBZ010000531.1 GCA_029261095.1 Candidatus Omnitrophota bacterium
AGGATTCCATCAAACCAAGCCCCGAAGCACCCCCCAATCCGCCCTCGGTCGATCCGAGGAAACCTCCCCTTCTACCTGATGGGGAACAGTCTTTCGCGCGAAATATCGAGTTCGATGGCCGCAGATTCGCGATCACCTTTCCTAGCAGCTGTTTCTGGGAAGTGAATAACGATGGGAGATTGGAACTCCGTGGCGACCCGGAAGCGCCGGCGGAACCCTGGTTTCTGGAAGAGTCTGGAGGAATCCTCATTGGCATCAGCCATTTCGGTGTCGTGTTTCGGTATGACCCGGCGACTAACGATTTCTCCTCGAAACAGATGGAGAACCGTGCCCCGGGCGGCAACGGCATCATGTTCATCGAGGCGCTCTCACCGGATTGTGTGATCGGATGCAACTACAGCCAGCAGAATCTTTGGAAGATCGACCCCAACACGGGGGAGATCGTGGAGAGTCCTTCCATGATCGCGCGGATATCAGGGGAGCCGATGTGCGCCATCGCCCACGAGGGGAAAGCGTATCTCGGGATCTATGTCTCCTCCCTCATCAGCCTCTACGATCCGGATGTTCCATTTGAGTTTGGAGACAACCCGAAAGAGTTGATCGAACTCGGGGAAAAGTATCAACAGACTCGACCGAGAGACACCGCCACCGATGGGGAGCGCATCTTCATCAGTTCCGATTCCGCTTATGGTCGCCTCGGCGGGGCTTTGGCGGTCATCGACCCAAAGACCAACGCCATCGAGGTTCACCATCAGCTGATTCCCGACCAGAACCTGCCAACCCTCGCCTACGATCCGGAGTCAAAACTCCTCTGGGGGGGAACCGACCGTTGGGGACAGATGCGCAGTCATCCACCGAGTAAGGAAAGTTCGCTGATCTATGCATTCGATCCCGAAACCGAAAAGATATTTCACCAACTCACACCGTGGCCGGGAGCGGATGTCACAAATGTGGTGGGTGTCTTGCCGGGTGGTGTTCTGGTGGTCTCGGGAAGTGGGGAGATCGCGATGATCGACACGCACAGTTCGGAAATCCTTTTTCAGGGTCCGGTCGGATTTTCCATCCCGACGCGAATCCGCACGGGGGCCGATGGGGAAGCCTACTGCCTATCCGATGGTTATCTCTGCCGTTGGGATCCCAAGTCCAATCGGTTGAATCCAATCATCCAAACCCAGGGATGTGGTTTCTTCACCGAGGCTGGCCCTGGAAACTGGGTGTTTGCGGATTCGACAACGGTTTACCGGACCGTTCTCCCTTGATGGGGTGCGCGAAAAGCCCCGAATGGAACCACGAAAGCCACGTAGAAGGCCGAAGAGCGCGAAGGCCTGTCTATCAGATCATTCCTCTTCGTGAATTTCGGCCCCCTTCGTGTTCTTCGTGATTCAATCTTCTTCCGATAGACACTTTTGGTCCCCACTCCTTAAATTGGGTTCAAAAACCAAGGGTTTGTGTATAATGCCCTTGTGCGGCTGGGAATCCGTCACATTTTAATCATATCTATCCGAACCCAACCCATTTAGATAATAGGGTTTAGCCACTTTTGGTTAAAAATTGGGTATAAGGTTTGGGGGAGAACGGACCGATAAGGGAGAGGACCATGTATCTCAAACCGTTCTGTTATTTTCTGGCAATTTCGATGTTCGGCATGCCTGCCGGGGCCGAAGATCCGGAAACTGTGGTGCTTTCGCCGGGGTCCAAGGTGGAACCCGCTATCCCGAGACCCATCGCTCCCAAACAGTCTCCCGATGAGATCATTCATCCCGGGCCGATGGATCCGGAGATGAAACCAGTTTCCCCAGATGCCGAGAGTCCCGATGTAAACATCGTGGTTCCCCAGGTCCCAGATTCGGGTCCCCAACTTCCGAAAGCTCCGGTGTACAATTGGAACGAGGCTTGGCATGAAAAGCCTGTTTCCATTCTGGGAATCGATATCTCCAACTTCCCTGAGGTCATGGCGGTCATCTCGTTAAGAAAAGACATGTACACCCCGGTGACCGATGTCCGCATTAACGACCTGGAAGTTTCCGAGGATGAAGCACCCCAACAGATCACCAGTCTGGCGCCCTGTGTGCCCGACCGCATTCCCGGCGATCCGCTCAGCATCATGTTTTTGATCGACGCCAGCGGCAGCATGCAAAAGTATATCGATGTGGTGCAGTCCTCGGCTTCACGATTCGTGGATCGTTTTCATGATGACGACCGTGCGGGAGTTGTAGCTTTTTCGGACCGCGCAGTTCATACCACACCGCTGACCGACAACAAAAAGAAAGTCCAAAAAGGGGTTTTTGAAATCAACCCAAGGGGATTCACCGCACTCTACGATTCTGTGGACATGGGAACTCAGGGTCTTTCAAACTGTCCGGGCAAGAAGGCGATTATCCTCGTAACCGATGGTAAAGACGATGACGGTACAGGTGTGCCGCTTTCCAAAGCCACTCGGGATGGTGTCATCGAGAAGGCACGCGCCTGGCGGATCCCTATTTTCATTATCGGAATTGGAGAAGACATTAGCCTTCCAGATCTTCAGAAGCTCGCTCGGGATACCGGTGGAGAATTCTTATTCGCTCCTTCGGGCGAGGATGTAGACGCTCTTTATTCGGTGGTGGCGCGTCGTTTGGGACGAGGAGATTCAGGTTACTACCAGATCACATACCGAACTTCGCAGTATGAGAAAGACGCGACCACTCGGACGCTGATTGTGAAGCATTTGGACAATGCTGGGGCGGCGCAATATCCCGCGCCGCGACATCTTTTCTGGCCGCTCTCGAAGGTTTTCGATTAGTCCTGGTTTTTGGGGGGTTCCACTGCGGTGGTTCGAAGGCCAGGGTCCTCACCATCCTCGGCAAGGTTCAGGAATGAGAGCATCTGTTTGTCGTACATCTCAGCGTGTTTGGGATCGAGAAGATTCATCCGGTACTCATTGAGCATCACCAGCGAGGCTTCAATCCATTCCTTCCAACCCTCTTCGCTGATGTTATTCCAGATCAAATCGGAATACTCGCCGGGATAGGGAGATTTCTCCATCTTCTCGGCTTCTTTCCCGGTTCGTTTGCAATTGATTTTTTCACCCATGATTTATGAACCTCTCAAAGAATCTCATGAAAGGAGACAGGAATTCTCCGTTCACAACTCGTTTTGATCGTTGTCATTCCGACCGACGATCCCTTTAATTCCGACCGATTCCTCCTGCCGTCCTAAGGAAACTTTCCCGGGTCGCCCAGGAATGAATTCCAGGGCTAACCATAAGAAGTCCACTAAAGGGACTGTCCGAGTGAAGTCCCGGTAGGGACTTTGTATGGTTAGCGCTGGGTTTCTAACCCTGCGCGGTTTTGGATGGACCACTCCGTTTCCTTTTTCTAAATCAGCGGCCACCCTTTGCACGCTCGGGAATGACTCCTAATGGGACCATCGGTAATGGTGGGGTGCAGGGTCCCCCTCATCGCCCGTTTCTCCATTCTAACAGGCGAGTTCGAGTTTACGAGAGACCAGCAGGATCATTTTCAATCCGAAGTTAACTCTTCTACAAAGACCGTTAACCTTTGCATATGCTTCCTCCCAAACGCCAATCGAACTTGCTTCGGAATCTCCTCATTTTCCTGGCCGCGGTGGTGCCGGTGGCGGTTTTGTTGGGGCCGAAATTGACGTACCAGAGATATCTCAATGATTCCCTGGAGGAAATGGATGATTACGGAAGGCAGATCTGGGAAGACATGCATAAGGTCCCGATCGATATTCCGGAAGAGTGGTTGGAGGAGCCGAATTTTCCGGAGGACTTGTTGGCCACTGCGGGTACATCGATGCGCCCGTCATTAGCCTTGCTTGACAGAGGGACACTGTCCGGTGACCATGGCTTTTCAGATCAAAAACAGGGAGCAACGAAGCATCAATCGGAGAATCCAAGACTAATCAGTTTCGAATAGAATCATCAAGGTTTCCGTTTATTGAAGAATTCGAGAGATCTATCCATGCGAACCCCTTTATTTATTTTCATTAACATATCCGTCTTGAGTCTTTCCCAATTTGCTTTTTCCCAGTCGGAAGATGACCTTTCCATTAAAGCCAACCGGACCTTGAAGAAGGCAGTCACCTTTTTTCGCGAGGAGGTTTCCACCGAGGGCGGTTACCTCTGGCGGTATAGCGAGGACCTCAAGACTCGAGAGGGCGAGTCCAAGGCCACCGAAACGATGGTGTGGGTGCAACCCCCGGGCACTCCTTCGGTGGGTGAAATCTTTCTGGATGGTTACGAAACGACTGGCGATTCTTTCTATCTCGAGGCGGCCAAAGGTGCGGCAATGGCCTTGGTACGAGGACAACTCCTGTCAGGGGGATGGGACTACCGAATCGAGTACGAACCGGAGAAGAGGAAGTCTTATGCCTACCGCGTTGACCAAAACGAAGAGGGATCTCGAAATACGAGTACTCTGGATGACAACACCACACAGTCTGCTCTGCGGTTCCTGATGCGAGTGGATCGAATTCTGGAGTTCCAGGATGAGCCGATCCATGGAGCGGTGAATTATGCCCTGGCGCACCTGCTTGAAGTTCAATACCCGAACGGTGCCTGGCCACAGCGTTTTTCACAGCCTCCTGATCCGGAGAAACATCCTGTCAAGAAGGCGAGTTTTCCTGAAACGTGGTCGAGAGCTTATCCAAAAAAGGACTATCGGTCGTATTACACCTTCAATGACAGCACAATCTCCGACATGGTCCTGGTGATGCTTGAGGCCACAAAAATCTATGGAGACCCCAAGTACCGTAAGGCGGCTGAGAAAGCCGGCGATTTCATCCTGCTTGCACGGATGCCCGAACCCCAACCGGCCTGGGCTCAGCAATACGATGCCGAGATGCATCCGGCCTGGGCACGTGTGTTTGAACCACCGGCGGTAACCGGTGGCGAGTCTCATGGCGTGATTCAGACCCTTCTGGTGCTTTATGAAGCGACCGGAAAGGAGAAATATCTTGAGCCGATTCCACGTGCGCTCGAATATTTCAGAAACTCTCGCCTTCCCGGTGGTGGACTCGCGCGCTTCTATGAGCTCAAGACCAACCGTCCGCTCTTCTGCACCAGGGATTACGAACTCACTTACGACGACTCGGATATGCCCACTCACTACAATTTCAAAGCGCGATACTGGGTGGACACTGTTTCCGCCCGATACGACCAGGTGGTACAGAGTCAGCCCGAAAGCGTTCTGGATCGGCCAACGGATGGTGCTCAAATAACCGACGAAGACTTGGCGCGGGGGGTCCGAGAGGTCATCGCACACCTGGACGAGCAAGGGCGTTGGGTGGACGAGGGGAAGCTGCGCTACCATGGGGAGGATGATCCCACCCGCCGCATTCTGTCTACACGGACATTTGTGAAGAACGTGAGGGTCCTGTGCGACTACCTGGAAACATTGAACCAATGAGGAGAAACCAGGGCGGCGGACACAAGGACTATGTCCCATTCAATTGAAAATACGACTAGATTGGGTGTGACTGACCAATGAAGAGACACTCTCCCGACAGATTCCTCCTGCCGTCCTAAGGAAACGATTTGAAAATGAGCGGTAAACCCGCTTTTTGTCATACACGCGCACGCGGGTATGACGTACAATGGCCGCAGTTTCCTTTTTCTAAAACAGCGGCCACCCTTTGCACGCTCGGGAGTGACTCCTAATGGGCCCATCGGTAATGGTGGGGTGCAGGGTCGCCCGCATCGCCCGTTTCTCCATTCTAACAACCGAGTTCGAGTTTACGAGAGACCAGCAGGATCATTTTCAATCCGAAGTTGACTCTTCTACAAAGACCGTTAACCTTTTCATATGCCTCCCCCCAAACACGGTTCGAATCTGCTTCGGAACCTTCTCATCATCCTGGCCGCAGTCATTCCGGTGGGGATCCTGCTGGGGCCGAAGTTCATTATTTACCGAATTTTGCTCAATGAATCCAGGGAGGGCATGGATGAATACGGAAAGAAGATTTGGGAAGACATGCATACCGTTCCGATCGATATCCCCGAAGAGTGGCTGGAGGAGCCAAATTTTCCGGAAGACTTGTTGGAACTTGTGGATTCGAGGCGCGACTTTTTGTACCACAAGAATTGGGATTACCTCGACCAGGACCTTTCAGAAAAACTTAGAGAGGGAGTGGATTTGTCAGGAGAGGACAGGGACGCGATACAGGACTTCCTCCTCTCACAAGACGCGCGCATCCAATCCGTCTCCGCGATTGTCCAGCATCCCGACTATCGATTCGGAGTTGGAGTGTTCACACAACCAGATTTGAACTTGACCCTGTTGCCCTTCACCGCTGCGGTATCTGTAAAAACAATGTGGGCTATCCACCTTCTTAGGATATCTTCAACTTTGGAAAGCGCGTGCAATTTAGCCGAAGATTTCAGAGACTCGTGCACAGATTCTCAAGTTCTAACAGAACTATCGAAACATCTGACTGAAATTCACTCATGGGTTCGGATGTCGGAGCCTGACAATCCTATAAACTATTTGGCCTATGGAGATCTGAAGTTCTTCGAGGAAATCAACATGCCGGTGGAGATTGAACCGGGGATGACAATGATCGAATACACTTACTCCCTCGGAGATCAGGAGAATAAAGAGGAACTCATTGGTCAATTGTCGTTGAAATCTCTCTGGGAAAAAATAGTGGTCTACCCCGTACAAAAATTTTGGGGAGTATACGAATTGGGAACCCTTCTGTTTCTCCAAAACGACTTGGAAACCCTGGAAAGGATGCGCAAGGTCAATGCCCTCCTGGATCTCGTCAGATTAAATCTGGCCAACCGTATCCTCGAACTCGAAGGTCGCCCCCTCGCCACAAGACCATCCGATTTGGTTCCCGAATTTTTCGAGGAAGAGCCAATCGATCCGTTTTCGGGCAAATCCTTTTTGTGGGATGACGAAGAGATGATATTTTATTCCGAACGGGTCCGCGAGATTGAGGCGGAACTTGAAGAGAGCCGAAAAGCATCAAAGCAGATGATGGAGAGTGGTGGAGCGATGTATGGTTTTGGCGGTCCGTACGGTGGTGTTTGGGATGCGACCGAGAGTAGTGTGGGCAACTGATTCTTCAATAGCTCCACAACCCGCACCCTCGCGGTGCGAGTTTCGTGTGCATAGCGCCATGGTTTCAACCTGGCGCGGGCTTGGGACGCATTCGACATCGGATAGGAATCCGATGTTAAAAGGACCGAGGTGGAACCACGGTCCAGCGCGACCACCGGTGCCCAGGACTTGGCCCCCCTTCTGGATCTCCGCGTGCGCGGGAATGACACTTCATTTGCTCACCCCTCCGCGAAATACAGCGGCACAATCAACAGCGTGTCCATGTACCCATGCGCGAGGATGTTGATCCACAATCTTCGGCCGAAGGCCAGATAACAGATGGCCAGCGCCAGACCCCCGAAGGTGGTCTGGACCATCCCGGTAAGCCCCCAGCCAGAGTGGATGAGTCCGAAAACAAGCGAGCTTAGGATGACCGCAAAATAGAGGGTTCCCTTCCCTCCACCCCCCAGCTCTTCGATTCGGTGGATCAGAAAACCTCGGTAGATCACTTCCACTCCAAAGGATGCGGTGAGGTAAATCGAGACCATCGAGACCACGAAGACCGGAAGGTTTCCCTTCAAAAACTCATACACGCTCAGGTCCGCCTGCTCGGGGCGTCCAAGGATCGCACCCATGACAATCGCCCCCATGACAAACGCAAAGGTAGCCGCCAGAAAAACGACGAGCGATTTCAAAAAGGTCTTCCAAATCGGTCCCCAGCCCTTGAACTGGAGTGTAAACCCAAAATGCTCACAGGACTGTCCGCGTAATCGAAGTCCAGCCCATACCAGGAGCAAAGCCACGATGTTGGCGATCGAAATGACCCCCTGAAACGCTAGAACATTCTCACCGACCAAGAGGCTTCCGATCCAAATGATCAGCCCACCGACTCCAAAGACCAAAACGATCTCGGCGATTTTTGCGGTTCGGTTGGTGCGAAGCAACTGATCGATACCTTTCATGGTGCGGCTCCTATCTGCAAATGGTTTAATGGTTTAACGAAAAACTCAAATTCTCCACCGGTTTTCCTTCGAGATCGGTGATTCGAAATACGAATCCCCAATCCAGTTTGGCGTTGCAGGCTTTAATCAGAATCGGTGTGGTTCCTTTGGGGAGTGTGTAGGGAATGACATCGCGATCGAGAACCGCGCGACCGTCATGGGGATGGTCGAACACCAGTTCGCCTCCCACCCACATCTTGCCCGAATCGTTCGTTCCGATTCGGAGCTGGACCTTTTGTTCCTCGGGGCTGGTCACATAACAGAGCGCATAGGCGCACACCATCTCGGTCGGTTCGAACACCGGTTTGAAATCGACCGAGGTGGCTGGGCCCGCTTGCCGCAATTCTTTCCATCCCACCTCTTGGCCGTTCAGCCCTTCGTATTTCGCATCGAGATCGATCTCTTCCTCGGGCGGGAAGACCGCGACATGACCGCCGAACGAGTCGTCGTTGGGGAAGGGGCCGATCACTTGCCAATTGGTGATTGTTTGGAGCTCCTCTTTGAGGTCGATCTCCTCACCATTGAAGATTCGCAACCCGAACTCCCAGGCCTGCTCATACTGCGGGCTACTTGTGCTGTCGAGATTCGGGCGAGTCGGAACCAGTTCGACTTTGACATCGTCGCCCGGTCCCACCAGTTGCGGCATGGGAATCACCCCCAGGTCGCTCGAATAATCCCGGAGTTTGACCGCGCGGAGTTCCTTCGCGAGTTCGACCCATTTGCGGTCGGTCACCATTTCCTCTTTGGCAAGCGCCTC
>JAJDBZ010000532.1 GCA_029261095.1 Candidatus Omnitrophota bacterium
AATCGTACTCGGTGCCGACCAAGATCATCTTCGCCCCGAACATCATGGCCATCGCGAGCGCTCACCCTCTATCCACCGTCCATGTCGCCACGATTCCATGAAACACCAGAACAAGTGCTGGACAAAAGAGGAGTAATCCCCGTGCTGGGCTGAGCAGAAGATCAGGAACGTTTCGGGGGACAAAATCCAAACTAAACTTTCGGTTCTCATACGCCCAACCCCACCAATGACCAAACCTCCAGTAGTTGGTGGCGATCTGAAGCGAGATCCCCAAAACAGCCAGGAACAAGATTGAAACGGTGACTCTCAGAATGGTCCGCCTGTTCTCTCCCCAGATTCGCGATATCAATAATACGAAGAGACCAGGCCAAGCCACAACTGCGGTCAATCGGTTCCAGACGGATAGCCCTGTCACAACACCTGTCTGAATAAGAAGTCCTTTTCTTTGGGTCTTACCATATTTCAGAATTCCCCAAATCGCCCACAGAAAAAGGACGCCCGCGATGGGTTGACGGAACAAATCGCGGGAATAGGTCCACCATGGAGTGGCGAATCCCAAGGAAATTGTGGCAGCGAAACAGGCTCCATGACAGGAGCCGAGAGTTCTCAAAATGGAGTAGAAAAAGACCAGTCCTATTGCCGCAATAAACTGGTTGAAAGTTGCCACACATGTCACTCGCCAGTTTTCATAAAGATAAGTCGGCTCGGGAATCAGCACTTCCAACCCATCACCCAACAGGTAGAGTGGAATACAGAGGATCATTTGAAGAAGACCGTATCGGCCCGTACTCTTCCCCTGGGCATCAGTCACTGTGATCTTACTGCTGCTGACTTCTAAAGTTCCGTTTTCCACCAACGATTGAGTGGTTTCAAAACTCACTTCACTATCAACCGTGTACAAATGACCCGGTGTAGTCAGTAGATAGAGACTGACAAAGAACAAATACAGACAGATATAAAACTTTCGGGTGGCGCCCATGGGTGGACCGCGATCCTATTCGATATGCGGAATCGTGTCATTCCATCAGAAGCCCTCGATATACACACAATCTCATTGATCCCTCTTCTCAATGGGCACAGAAACACGCATACTCGTACGAGTGTACTGTCTATGTTTCCCTGATAACTGGGGATGAGTTATCTGAAGCGAGGAACGGGTGATATGAAACGGTCAAAAGGTGTTTTTTATCTCGTGGTCGGAATTTTTTTTTCTACCGTAACCCATGTGAATGCGATCGATGAATCCGAGTCGATCTGGCCAGAGGTCGGTTCGCAATATACATCCGTAACGATGGACGTTCCGGATGCTGTGTTGGAATTTAATGCTGCTCCCTTGAGCGATGAGGAGGATTGGTTGGCTGCAGCTCCTGTTGGCGCCGAGCCGGTGGTGGCGAACCATTCGAGTTCTTTACGAACCGAGTGGTATAGGTTTTCCGGTCATGCTCGCACCCGCTACGAGAGTCGTCAGAATTACGACTTCATCTATAACCGCCCCTCCGTGGATGGACAAGCCGATAACGATGACAATTATCTTCTCACGCGTTTTCGGCTTTCAGTAGACCTCGAACCCAATCCGTATATATCGGGGCGTGTCACATTCCAAGACTCCCGGGAGTTCGGTTCGGACAATTTTAACCATGATCGATTGGATCGTCGAGGAATCGACATCTTCGAAAACCAAACGGATCTCCACGAGGCATATATTAAAATCAAACTGGGTGAGTCCCCGTGGGCCCTCCAAGCAGGCCGCATGCAGCTAAACTATGGAGACCAGCGTTTGATCGGTGGATTTAACTGGGCCAATACAGCCAGAACTTTTGACGCGGCGAAGATTCTCTACCAGGGAGGAGATTTTTCGTTGGATTTGGTGGCCGCCAATGTTGTGGTGGTCGATTCGAACGCGTGGGACAATAGTAACGACGACGACAATTTCCTATTCGCGTACGCAACATTGAAGAACAAACCCCAAGGGACCCAGGATATCTACCTCCTTTATCGCGACAACGATTCCGCAAATAAGGAGATCTATACTTTTGGAACCCGTATTGATGGCGGCTGCAATTCGCTCGATTGGAATTTTGAGGGAGCCTGGCAGTGGGGGTCCTCAAGCGACACCGTTGCGCTGACCCGCGGATCGAACGAGATCCTTGACCACAAAGCATGGGCGGCGAGTGCGGAGATCGGTTACACTCAAAAGAACCTGGCTTGCGAGCCCCGTCTCGCATTGGGTTATAGCTATGCTTCGGGCGACGATGACCCTAATGATGGTGAGAACAACACCTTCGACAATCATTATCCGACCAACCACCTATTCTATGGGTACATGGATTTCTTCTCCTGGAGGAACGTTCACAACCCGAATGTCAAACTGCATTGGAAGGCTTCGGATAAACTCACATTCAAAACTCACTGGCACCTGTTTTGGTTGGATGAGGAATCGAACGACGCCTGGTACAATGCTGGGGGTGGGGTCGTCCGCAACGCTGCTGGTAATGATGTTTCCAGTTTCGTAGGCCATGAACTCGACATCGTTGCTTCCTATGCTTGTTCAGAGAAATTGAAGATGGATTTGGGTTACGGCCATTTTTTCGCGGAGAACTATGTCGGGGATACCAGCAGCGGACCCGGTGAAGAAGACGATGCGGACTTTTTCTACTTTATGACGACACTCACCTTTTAAATCAGACGTGGGAAAATTCCAGCTGCACATTCACCGCGACTGGTGGGTGCACAAGGAAGTGTGCTTCTCTTATGCGGCGGAACCGTTCTCGCGAAGAGCGCTGCTCGGTTCTTCCATTTCGGGCTGGAGTTTCTCGACCTCGATGATTAGGCTTCGTCCATAATTCTCCTCGAAAAGGTCTCCCTTTGAGTGAATTTCTTGGATTTCCAAATCGATATCGCCCTTGACTTTGAGATGAAGTTCAATCGTCTGGGCTGTTGACTCGACACGAACATCCTCTACGAGTCCGGAATGAGTAAAATCGAGGGCATCGGCAACCCTCAGGATCCCCGCCAAAACAGTCACCTTCTTCTGTAATTCATCTGGAAGCGATTTGAAATTGGAGTGTTCTGGCGAAGGCCGTTCCTTACTGTGGTATCTCACCAGGTTGGAGATAATTCTTCGTTCCACACGGTGAAATCCCTCGAGTTCACTATTCGAGATGAGATATTGCGAATGGTGATGGTGATCGTTGGCGCTGATGTGGTATCCGATATCATGGAGAAGGGCCGCGGCCTGGAGGTAAAACAGGTCTTCATCCCCAAACCAGTAAAGGGGTCTCAATTGATCGAACAACTGTGTGGCCAACCGGAGTACCGAATGACAATGATCACGGTCGTAATTGTACCGTCGCGCAATTTTCAAAATACTCTGCTCGCGAACCGCGCTCCGGGCAGAGGGTATCGTGCCAGTGATCGCCGACTCGATCAGACGCTCGCTTCGATCTCTCGGTGAATTGCGAAAGGTGTGCTCCAAGTAATTCAATACGATTCCATCTCGGAGCGCCTTGCCCCCAACAATCATCTTATCGAGGTTTAACCCCTCCATTGCGGTCAGGAAAATCATTCCGCCGGGGAGGAGTGTATCGGCGCGCTCACCATGTTGTTTCAACCACTCACGTCTCTTGACCAGACTCATTTCCGCCAGACGTCCCAACAGGTTCCTGAGCGACACCTGCAAGACAACCGAAGTTTCTAATCCGGTCACCGACCTGCGTTTGGTTCCACACAGTTCGCCCAGGCAAAGCGCTGTTCCGCTGGTTCCCAAGACGACCTCCGACAAAGTGTCTTTGACTCTGAAGACAGGTCCGAGCCCCTTACGGCAGGCCTTACGTATCTCTTCCATTCCATCTGGTCCGGGGGGATCCTGAATGTCGATCCCCTCCAACAATCGCAAAGGACCGAGCTGTAGACTCATGAGATCCTGCGGTTCGGAGTTTTCCATCCAGGCAAATTCCGAGGTGCCCCCGCCCACATCCATCACCAGTATTCGACCCTCTTCCATTCCGAGCGAGTGGGTCGCGGCGATCGCCGTCAG
>JAJDBZ010000533.1 GCA_029261095.1 Candidatus Omnitrophota bacterium
TTAATGCTCTTATTGATAATCTCCCGAAGAGATCCCTTCATACCGATTCGATTTTCACGAATCCGGTCGAAGACTACGATGGTGTCATTCACCGAATACCCAATAACAGTCAGAAGCGCGGCGATGGTAGATAGATTCAACTCTCGGTGAATCCCAAAGAAGCAGGCGATTCCAATGGCACCCAAACTAATGAGGACATCGTGAATGAGCGCTGCAACCGCCGCGACACCATAAACAAATTGGAATCGAATCGCGATATATAACAAGATGAAGAACCAGGATACGATAACGATCAATAATCCTTGACGTGCCAGCTCACCTCCGAAGTTGGGTGAGAATGTCTCCAAACCCGTGTTCTCGACATGGACACCCTCATTGAGTTTCATTAATCCCGCCGTTACGAAATTGGCTACGTCGACTTCAGGTTCATCGTCACGTGTATAGATAACACCTTTTTCCATGCGGTCGGAGATATCTCGGTCTCCACTATTAACCTTCACTACGTCTTGATCTGTCGGAATCGCTGTTCCTTTTTTCAGTCGGACAATGAATTCCTTCGACTCTCCACCGACAGATTGAATCTGGTACTGGTTGAGTTTGAGTTCGTCGCCGAGTTGCTCACGCAATTTGCCGATGTCTGTGGCTTCGCCGAATTCGAGGCGAACCATCGAACCACCCGTTAATTCGATCCCTTTCATCTTATCCCATTCCGCGATGGTCATCCCGACTCCCGATACGATCAGGACGCCGGAAACGACTAGAAACGCGGGTCCAAGTTTCATGAAATCGAAATTCAGGTTTTGAAAAATCGCCACAGGGCCGATGGAAATCTGATCGTTCTTCCGACTGGAATTGAACTTATCCTGAAAGACTCTGGTTACGAACAAGGCGGTAAACAAAGAGATTAGAATTCCTATCGACAGCGTGACAGCGAATCCTTTGATCGGACCAGTTCCGTAACTCATGAGCACGATAGCGGTGAGCAAGGTCGTGACGTTACCATCCATAATCGCGGAGAGGGCTCGTCCATAACCGCGATCAATGGCGGCGCTCGCAAGTCCGCTGGTCTTACCGTAGATCTCTTCACGAACTCGATCGAACACGAGGACATTGGCATCGACCGACATACCGATGGTCAGAATGATTCCCGCGATACCGGGCAATGTCAGAGTGGCGTGGAACATCGCCAACGCTCCTGCCAACAACCAGAGATTGAGGATAAGCGCGATGCTAGCGAATGCCCCCGAGAGAGCGTAGTAGATCGGCATGAAGATCAGAATTGCAAGAAGACCATAACCACAGGCTGTGATCCCTTGTCGAATGGAGTCCGCACCCAAACTAGCCCCGATGGACCGGTTTTCGATAATTCGGACATCAGTCTTTAAGGCGCCTGCTTCCAGAACCACTGCGAGGTTGGAGGCATCGCGAGTGCTGAATGAACCCTCGATGATCGCACGGCCCCCTCGAATCGGTTCGCGAATTACCGGAGCGGAATAACAGACATCGTCAAGGACGATGGCCAGGTGCTTGTTCACGCTGTCAGTGGTGACACGAGCGAACTGTTTCGTCCCTTCCTTATTGAAGACCAACGAGACAACTGGTTTGGTGACAAGACCCGTTTGGTAGTCGACCGCGGCCTGTTCGAGAGTGTCTCCTCCCATTTCTGGGTTGCCCGCGTAATCGATAAGGTAAAGGTTCCTATACTCATCTTCCGATTCCGATTGTTGCTCCAAGGGTCCCCACAGGAAACGATAGTCCGGCGGCACCTCGCGACTGGCAATATCGAGCGCACGGCTGACACTTTCGATGCTCTTTTTGGAAACCTGGATGGCAGGATAGGCGGAACTCCATCGATCTCTGATAGAGGGGACCTCTCGCTCAATCGATTGAAGGGTGCGCGTAAACACCTCTTGAGAGGCGGCCAATCGAAATTCCAGTCGCGCTGTGGCACGGAGGATTCCGAGCACATCCCCAGGATTCTTGACACCGGGAATCTGGATCAATATCCGGTTGGGAAGCTGCTTCTCGATAACCGGTTCTGTCAGTCCGAGTTTATCGATACGGGCTCGATAGACTGTGTAGGCCTGATCCAGAAGCGTGTTCTGTTGTTGTTGTTCGTCGTCGACGGTCGCTGCCGCGGTACCGGTCGCTTCCGATACCTCGAGAACAACATGCATACCCCCCGCTAGGTCGAGACCCAGAGGGATCGCCGACTGGCGTAGTTCGTAAACTTCATCGCGATTTTTCTGGAGTTCTTCCTCCAGTTCCTCGATTTCACCCAGGTTGGATTCATCTCCATCGGTTCGCAATTCTGCGATCCGATCAAGAACCGATTGAACCTCGGGTGTGTGAACGTTTGGATCATTGCGAATGTCATCGCGGAGGTTGTACCAAACATACGAGGGGTATAGGTAAAGTGCTGAAACTGCAATCGCAAACAGAATCAGAAGCCACTTCCATAGCGGTACTGATTTCATTCTAAAAGACGCCTCCGATTTGTAGAAAAATCACCAACCCCAAGAATCCCGCTGAAAGAACCGTGCGAGTATAGGGACTGAATGTACGTTGTCAATCTTGCCTCCGCCCTCTCCAAATGCCCCTTTAGAGCCGCCAGCGGCTTGGAGCGAAAGATGGGACAAGTCATATCAAGATGCAAAAAGGTACCCGGTTCGACACCCGGGAAACCCGCGGCACAAGCGGTATCCCTTACGGCTGCTCCCGTTAAGGCCTGACCGGGTTCGGAACCCTACCTTGCGCGGACCCGGATGTCGAACCGGATACCTTTATATGCTTTAAATGGAACGACTATTCGGCATCGTCCTTGGGACGATCCTTGGATAAGGCTTTCGTGAGGATCTCTCCGAACTCACTCATTCCTCCAGCCTCTTCTTCAGGGGTCGTGTCAATAAACTCTGTGGGGATCGGCCCAGAAGCCATGGTCTGCCTTGAAGACCCGCCCCCTTCCTCGCAAGCTTTGATGGACAAACCGATCTTCTTGTTCTCCCAATCAGTCTTGGTCACAATGACCTTGACCTTCTGTCCGCTTGAGAGAACATCCGATGGTTTTCCAATTCGCTCATTAGAGATCTCTGAAACATGGACCAATCCCTCAATTCCATCGCCAAGGTCGGCAAATGCACCGAAATCCGCGAGGTTGGTGATCGTCGCCTCAAGGAGAGTTCCCTCCGAATACTTCTGTTGTGCAAGTGACCAGGGATCCGGCGTGGCTTGTTTCATACCAAGCGAAACCTTTCGGTTCTCCTCGTCGATCTTGAGGACTTTCGCTTGGACAACATCGCCTTCCTTGAGCACCTGTGAGGGGTGATTGACCTTCTTACCCCAAGTCAGGTCCGAAACATGGACCATTCCATCGATACCGTCCGCGATCGAAATGAACGCGCCATAATTGGTAAGTGAGACAACTTTTCCCGAAACGGTGCTTCCCTCGGGATAGTCGCGCAGAACCACCAACCAGGGATCTTCCGTGGTTTGTTTATAACCGAGCGCGACACGTCGCTTTTCGGTGTCGATTGAGAGGACAACCGTCTCAACCTCGTCTCCAACCGAAAGGAGATCTTTGGGGTGACGGATCCTTTTGGTCCAGGACATTTCACTGATATGAATCAGACCTTCGATCCCCTCGCCGATATCGACGAAGGCGCCGTAGGCGGTCAGTGAGGTCACCTTGCCTCGAATCTTCTCACCAATAGGTATCTTCGCTTCGACCGTTTCCCATGGGTCTTGCGACTTTTGTTTCAAACCGAGTCCAATCTTCTCACCTTCGATGGCGACAACGACTGTCTCGATCTCTTGACCCAATGAAACGACCTCTTCGGGTTTTGCCACATGCCCCCAGGACATATCTTTAACATGAAGGAGTCCATCCACTCCGCCTAGGTCAATGAAGGCGCCAAAGCTGGTCAGATGCTTGACCTTGCCCTGGATGGTTTGTCCTTTGCTGATCTTGTCGAGAATTAATTTTTTAGCGATCTGGGATTCTCGGTCGAGAAGCAAGCGGCGCGAAACCACCATGTCTTTCCCCTTGGGGGACTCAACCACCAATGCGCTAATATGCTGGCCAACCATCGCCTCAATTTCGGCTTCTTGGCCCCGCCGAACTCCGGTGTGGGAAAAGGGCATGAAACCCGAAAAACCATCGGCCTCGACTTTGAGCCCCCCCTTGGTTCGACGTTGTACCAACACGTCAATGGGTTCGGCGTTTGCCATCGCTTTTTCGATTCGCTCACGGCCGACTACTTGACGCGCCTCAGTCCGCGATAATACCGGCTGGCCGCTCTTCACTCCCCGATACACCAAATCGAATGTCCCTCCCACCCTGAGGGAGTCTCCGTCGGCCTGGAACTCCCTTCTGGGAATCAGTCCTTCGGATTTCCCGCCGATGGAGACCATGACATCGTCTTTGGTGATCGACTGAACGTAACCGGAGACTACGGATCCAACCGTGGGCATCTCGAACGATCCTTCGATCATAGCCGCCATTTCGAGATCGGGCTCTTCAGCCTTATCATCGTCATCGAAGAATTCCTCTTCGGGTTCACTGCTCTCTGAAGGGGTATCTACTGTCGGTGTTGACAATTCCGCATCTGGAGAACTGGTCGGTTCCTGCTGGATCGATGTTTGCGGCACCGAGACCTCGGCGGTCTTCTCTTCGGATTTCTCGACCCGCTGTTCTTCCCCCGAGGGAGATTGGGGGTTCTTTTCTTCTACCATTACTAACCGCGTCCTCCGTTATACCCAGAATGCCGACCTACCGGCCATTCGTTGGGTTCGCTAATCGAACATGACCTGGGATATAGTGTTGCTACTCCGAACCCTATATTCAGTCCTGTTCTGTGGTCCCTGGATTTTATCACGCCGACCCCCGAGAGGCATTGCTTCTATCCCCCCGATTAATATGCAGCCATAAAATTGATAATGGAATCTTAAGGTCAGCGGGAAGGCCGGGGTAAGGCTTTCTTTCTGTGAGTCTTTCCGAATTCCTATTCTCTCGGTAAGTTCGAAAAGAACTCCTCCGTTGGAAAACTCTAAACCGTTTCGGTTCTCCTTAGAAACGAGATACAGATCCGCCGAGGGTTCCCTCGACTAAAGTATTATCCGAACCTTTTCCGACGGATTCAACCCCTGATTTCAAATCAACTAGCCGCCTATTAATCGTCAGGGTCACTCAACGCTTTCCGATTCGGTCAACAAGCGCTTGGATCGTCGGTTGATCGGGGTTTTTCTCCAGTGATTTCTCGAAACTTTGTTTGGCTAGAAATCTTTGCAACCGTTTAAGTTGACCTAACCCTTGCAGGTTCAGGGCAACCGTCTCTGTCTCGTCTTCTTCTAGAATCTGTTCACACAATTCGATTGCGGCGTTCGGGTCTCCCTGAACCAAATGGCACAATGATTGACCTAGGCGCGCTTGTTCAGTCATTCCATCTTCACCATCCAAACTTTCGAAGATGACAAGCGCCTCGTCAACCTGTCGATTGGCAACCGCCAAATACCCCTCATAAAGACGGCCTATTGGGACCTCACCGAACTCCTTAGTGAGTGCCTCCAGTTCCTTGGATGCCATTTCAAAATCGTTCTCTCGGAGATAAAGCGAAACTTTTTGGAGAGGAACATCCACCGAAGATCCGAATTGTTGAACCACTTTTTCAAGAGTCTCCAAAGACCCCTGAGTGTTGCCATCGAAGGTTTGAGCTCTCGCTAGAGCAAGATAACTCTCGCGTCGATCCGGATTCATTTCAATCGCTTTATTCAAAGACTCGATAGCCCGGACCGGAGAGGTGGCGGTTACTCCATCCAAATAAAGGACATACTCATTATCAGGGTCCTCGGCGAGAATGTCACGGACTTCCGCAGACCCAAGAAGAGTCTCGCCCGACATGATGTAGGCCTCGGCTAGATTGGTCCGCAGCTCGAGATCTGATTCGAGACCGGCAATCTCGCGCGTCGATTTTAGGATCTGTATAGCTTTCGGCCATTCTTCCTGTCGAAAATAGACTTCAACCAGGTTCTTTCTCAAGGTGCGGTTGGTCGGATCCAATCGTATCGCATCCTTAAGAGAACTCTCCGCTGCTCCATAGTCACCGGCAGCCAAGCTCTCAACCGCCTTCTGATTAAGTTCGGATACCTCGTCCTGACACCCGACCAAACCGAGCGCGAACAACACCAAGCACAATATGGAACCGCCGTTTCTTCTCATGATCCTTGTCTTCCTCTTTTCATTTTTCCCAGGGTTTTACGCAATCTTCCCACGCCAGATGTCAGGCCTCACCAAATACAGACTGATCTCGGACGCGCGGTTAAGAGCGCGGTTGAGGAAGGAATAGGGGAAATTACGACATTCGGATTTAAAATTTAACCCTGCTCACTCGACCCGGGTGCACTCGGGTGGGTTGGGAGAAGATCGAGGCCTCTCCAACCTTCGCTTGCCACGTTCCAGGAGGTAGGTTGTGGAAAGAAAAATGTCCTCGGGCAGCGGTCCTGACGCGAGCCTTAACTTCGCCATTCTTGTCGAGCAGGAGAACCGGGTAACCCCCACGCCTCTTTGGATCGACCCCGGCCATTGTCCCTCGTTGGGGCTGGGTTAACCAGTTGGCTATTGGCACAGGTACAGGTTTTTTCAAGGTCTTACGGGCTATATCACGCATCACCTGTGGATGGGGCCGCCCATTCTTTTCGAGTTGGTTGTAACTGAAGAATGCAATTCCATCCGCTCGGTGTGCGCGTGCTACATCACACTGCCGGGAGGAATCTTCGAGAGCGTTGAACCAGGCGCCCAAACCCACAATGTGGTGACGCCCCTTCTTGTTCTTCTCGGCCAGCTGAACCCAATGTATGAAATCTCTTGCCTGAAGAGCATCGGTATTCCGCTTGTAGTTCATGGGAACGCTGATATCAATATAGCCGGATTGCTGCCATCCCACCCAGTCTTGCAAAGCATCCAGATAAGCTCGGGTCTTCTTGAAATTTCCATTGGGAACATCTCCCCAGGTGATTGCGGCCACACTCAGTTTAACTGTCGGACGTATCGCGTGGATCTCCGTGTTGATGCGCTTGACAATGTCTGTCACCTGTTTGCGACGCCATGAGGACCAGAGTTCGTCGGTCGGATTGGGAGTCCCTTTAAAACCGGTCTCCTTGCGGAAACGACTGAGAGCGGTTTCGTTGTACCCCCACTCATTGCCTGGATATCGGATGTAGTCGAGGTGAAGCCCATCGACCGGATACTTTCCAACGATCTCCTTAGCCACCGCAACTATGAAATCCTGGACTCCGGGGTGTCCTGGGTCCAAGAAGTAATTGCCCCCATCAAACCTTGCACCTCGGTGGTTCTTCGATATCCAATCTGGATGGGCGCGCATCACGTGAGCTGGTTTTGAATTGGGGTCGGGTAATGGTTTGTCTTTCCAAACCCTCAGCGCCACCATCCAAGCGTGGACCTCGAGAGGTGGCAGACTCGGGTGGGTTGGTTTTGCGAAGTGCATCACCGCCCCCAGGGGATCGAAGGCTGGATCGGTCAAGTTCTTTGCCCGCGGCAACAGATTGCTCTGATAATAAGAATCCATCACCTTGGAAACTTCGACAAAAACGGTGTTGAAAGAGTGTTCGCGGGCCCTGGATATTGTCAAACGCGTTGAGTCGGCATCGAGAAGACCCTCGTTCCAGGTGTCGATCCACAACGCCCTGTATTCAGGAACAGTGTGGGTGTACCCAGATAGTCCGATACACAAGGACAGCGCAAGGGCGCAAATATATCGAAATGGTTGAAAGTGTTTTGAGATCATGACGATGTTCTCCCCCCAGAGATCTTGGTTTCGCCCGAATCTGAATTTTTGAAGACAGACTTAACAATGTCTTTTAATCGATCTGCCCCATCTCCTGTGAATAGACCTATTTGGATCATAATAGGTCTATTCGATTCTGTCCACACCACAGGGAGGTCCCGGAGGCGAATAGCATCTTTCTCGGTCGTGACGATTGAACACTCTTCCTGGTCGGATTCCCGAATCAAAGGTTCGATATCGGCTGGTTTGAAGGGATGATGGTCAGGGAATACAGTGTGATTCTGTATCTCCATACCACAGCTGCGAACTGTTTGTTCGAAACTCTCGGGAGACCCGATGCCGGAGATCAAATGGACAGGCTTGTTGAGTGGAAGTTCGGCCAGAGACCGCCGCCACCCCTCTCCTAAATAGGACCAGGATTTGGGTCCGATTTCTACCTCAAACGAATTTGGATCGGAGTCCGAAGATGGCCTCGATGAATCCTGTCCGCCGCTCTTGAAAACCACTGCAAGATGATCCGCTCGTTGGAGAGCCGCCTCGGGTTCTCTAAGGGGACCCCATGGAAGAACTCTGTGATTACCAAGCCCTCGTCCGCCATCAAGCAGGACGAGGTCCACATCCCGAGCCAACTGGCGGTGTTGAAACCCATCATCAAGAAGGAAGAGATCGATTTCATTGTTGGTCTCGATCGCTTTGATTCCCAAAGCATACCGATCCCTTCCAACCCAAACCTGGCATCCAGGAAGGGAACTGGCGAGCATGGTCGGCTCATCTCCAAACTGCTCCCAGTGGTTCGATTGGGAGGGAACCATTAAGGGTTCCTGGGCTTGGGTGCCGTACCCTCTTGAGAGAATCGCCACATTCTTCCCAAGCGCCTGGGCCTGCTCCGCCAAGAAACAGACGACCGGCGTCTTGCCAGTCCCGCCAACCGTTAGATTACCTACCGATAATACTGGCCGAGGAAGCGATCGGACACGAGATTTCTTCTTGCTCTGATCGAGATAGAGACCAAATCGATAACAATAGGATGCAATGGCCAGGGGGATTTCCAATGGTTTGACCCAAACGGGTGAGGTTTGATACCAGATTCTCTCGATCATTCTCCGCATTCCCGGGAGTCTATCCGAGACAGTTAGTGCAGTTAAGAACAATCTTCGAAATTTAACCCCCTCATGGCAGATGCTCCAGAAGGTGGCGAGACTATTGGGATCGGTAAACCGTGCTATTCTTGAAGTTACGGCTATGAAACGGGTTATGCTATCGAAAACAGCTTTGATCTTTGCGTGTCTCATTGGGGGGCCGCTGGCTCTTTGGGGCCAGAGCGCAACTCCGGTGACTGTCGAAGGAGGCGTCGTCATGAGCCTCCCTATATTGTTGGCCTGTTTCTTCCTGGCTGCGGGTGTTGTTTCCGCTGCTGGGGTCACCCTGACTAAATCGGGGGATGAATTGGGCGACCGCCTCAATCTCGGGGGTTCCTGGATTGGGCTTGTATTGCTTTCCGCCATCACCTCAATGCCCGAATTGGTCTCGACTATCGGAAGCGCGGTTTTCGAGAACCAGCCCGCAATGGCGGCCGGAAACATTTTCGGGAGCAATTGTTTCAACATATTTATCATTGTACTCCTCGACATCTATTACCGAGGTGGGCCCATCTCATACATGTTCGGAGTCATGCCCGCCTTTTCCGCTTCGCTGGGTATTGCCATGACCGCCATCGGCGCCCTCGCCCTGCTGCTCAGCAGCCGAGCGGTTTTCCCCGAGGCAACGCTCCCTGTTTGGTTTTGGACCCTGGCGATATTGGGTTCGTATTTCTATTTCATGTTCTTGATTTTTCGGTCCGAGAAGAAAATGGCTCTGGAAAACCGTGCCGAAGAGAGCGAATCGAGTGTCAATGCGGCATTGGTTGGGGATGCTGCCTGGAGGGCTCTCATTTTCCGATTGGTGGTGTCCGGTAGTGTCATCGTTATTGCGGGCTATTTGCTTGTCGTTCTTGCGGATCGGTTGGCGGTTTATCCTTTTTCCTTCGGAACACTGGGCCATTCATTCCTTGGTACCTTGGGTTTAGCGGTCGCCACTTCACTTCCCGAGCTCGTGGTCGGGATTACCGCGGTGCGGATGAAAAAGTTCGACCTAGTCGCTGGAAACATTTTTGGCAGCAATATTTTCAACATCATGATCCTGGCAATCTGCCATATATCCTATCGGGCGCGCCACGACTTGTCTTTCTATTCCGAATCTTCAGGGGGAGGAGGCGCGATCAACCTTTTCACCGCTTCATTGGCGATCATCCTGGCTTCACTGGCGATCGCGGGGATGATGCATCGTAGCCGGAGAACCCTGTTGGGAGTCGGGTGGGATTCCATTTCCATTGGATTGGTCTACCTCTCCGGAATCTACTGGCTTTATCTAAGTGGGAGATGATGATTCTCGATCCGCCGATTTGAGCGCATCATCCGAAAGTAGCGTGTCAGACAGCTGAACGAGCGAAGGATGTCCCCCTTGTCCTCGGTGAAAAACCTTCGCGGAACGGGCAGTGGCGAATTGGAGATAGCCCTCCCTGGCAGGCACCAAGAAGACAAAGCCAACTCACCCCTCACCCCGCCCCGCTCACCTTCCCCCAATCCTCAAGCAGAATCTCCAAATCGAGGGCGTTTACTTTGCCATCCAAGTTGATGTCGGAATTGGGATTCCGGATCAATCCACATTGGCTAATAAACAGGTAAGATCTTCCTGCCCGAAAAGGGCTGTTTCCGTGATCCTCGTATTGTGCACCCACTACAAGGTCTCGACATCCATCCAGGTTCACATCCGGGACGGGGGAAATGGAGGAACCAAACCTAGTGGTTTCACCTTCGATTGGAGATTCTAAGATATCGATAAGTTCGCCACTAAATCCATCGAAAACATTAACAACTCCTCTTTCCGGCGATCCACCAGGACTCGATCCTGGCTCACTAACGACTATTTCAGGGAATCTATCCCCATCGAAGTCACCAAGAGTCTCAACAACCTCTCCGAATCTAATCCCAGAGGCTTGGGTTGGAGACACGAGACTATGAATGATATCTCCATTGGACCCGCTAAACACGTATGCCCTGCCAGCGCTGAATGGCACTCCTTCTCCTCTTTCTATCGGGGCGCCGACCACCACATCTCCACTGCCGTCGCCATCAATATCTGAAACACCAGCAACCGAGAAGCCAAAGAGTCCTGAAAACTGCTCATTAGGCGATATCAGAGAATGGAGAACTTCTCCGGAACTCCCATCGAAAATATAAGCACGACCCTCTGTAGTGAAAGAATCTGGTTCTCGAGGTGCTCCAACGATGACATCCCCAAGTCCGTCGCCGCTGACATCTGGAATTCCAGCCACAGACCTTCCGAAACCCGTAGAGGGGTTCGGAGAAACCAAGCGCAGCAGAGAATCTCCGGATATCGGATCGAAGATATAAGCCGCTCCAGCATATTCAATAATTCCTACATTCGCCGATATCGCCCCCACCACCAATTCCTCGAAGCCATCGCCACTCACATCCGGCATGGTGCTGAGAGCAAAACCAAAACCTTCGAGATCGTCGGGGTTCTCAGAAAAGAAAGTATGGAGGATTTCGCCCGTTGAGCCGTCAAAAATGTATACCCGGTCCCGAATAACGGGAGGATTCTCGAGTGTACGCTCACGTGCTCCGACGACAACTTCTCCCATGCCGTTGCCGTTGATGTCCTTTAGACCCGTAAGGGCTCCACCGAATTCACCGTCGTTTTCAACCGGAGAAACCAGTCTGCCCATGAATTCACCAGTCAACCCGTTAAACAAATGAACTTCTGGACGGTCCCGACGGTCCGCATGAAATAGCAGGGCAACATCCCCTTTTTCATCACCCGTGAAATCAGGTATTCCAGCAACCACCTCCCCGAGTCTGCTGAGTTCTTCTTCAAAGGGGGATCTGAATTCAACCGGCTGAGAGTGGACGGGGGTCGTGGCGAACAAGGAGAGGAGCAGCGGGAGGGCTTTTGCGGCTGAGACGAGTTTTGCGGTTGGTTGACGTGGCATTTTGTGTCCCGGTAGATATTCGACATATTTATACCATATGTCTAATATGGAATCAATGGAGGATTTCGGGGCGGCAGGTTTGAGGGAGGCCATCGAATCGGTTCAAGGAGTGGCAATCGGGATTTGTATTCGGTCCCGTTCCACGGTAAACTAACTGTCGTGGATGGGGTTCAATTCAGTCAATCTGGATTGAAACTCCTAAAAAATTGTAAATAATCCGGTGGTTAACAATCACCGATTAATCTTTAAAGGAGTCAATCAAATGGGTAACTATGGTATAGGACCGACTTACGATCCGGCAGCGGTCCAACCGATGCGAGATGAACTGAATCTGGTCGGGATTCGCGATCTGGTCTCTAAGGATGATGTGGATGGTGTTTTTGACCAGGAAGGAACAGTGCTGTTGGTTGTTAATTCCGTTTGTGGATGCGCGGCTGGCAACGCGCGGCCGGGGGCTATGATGGCGCTCCAGAATAATAAGATTCCGGATCATCTCACGACTGTCTTTGCAGGACAGGAGAAAGATGCGGTCG
>JAJDBZ010000534.1 GCA_029261095.1 Candidatus Omnitrophota bacterium
GTCGCTATACGCACGAAACCCGCACCAAAAAGGGTGCGGGTTGTGGGATAGATTTAGTTTGTTGAGTTTTTCCCCCAGTCCGTCAATAGATATTTGGATCAGACCCCCAACCCACACCGATAGGTGGGGGTTTCGTGTGCATAGCGACTCGGTTTTAACCCGTCGCGGCTGGGATCGATGAGGTCCGCAACGGGATGAATCCCGTCGCTATACGCACGAAACCCGCACCAAAAAGGGTGCGGGTTGTGGGAGGGAATTAGATTGTTACGAAGGTTCGATTGGCTGAATTGCTTTATCCTCCTGGTCCCTTAGAATTTCCCCTCTCTTACCAAAGGACAAGCCAACGGACCTGGAGGATTTCCAACTGTGAATCAATCGAAAACGATCATCCAACCGCGATCCCTTAGTCTTCTCGTGATGACGCTCACATTGATTTGTGGGTCGGCGTTCACGGAAAGTCCAACAACCATCCCCGACCGGTTCGACCCCATCAAAGTCGATCCTTATATGGGCGATTACGAAGGAGCGTATCTGTCGGTCGGTCGAGACCCTCGACCCGCCCAGGCGAAAGTGATCGCCGAAGGGTCCGACACCTATCGGGTGATGATCTCCACCGAGGCGAGCGAGGATCCGTACTGGGCTCCGAGCATTGAGATCGACGGTTTTTTAACACCCGAGGGTTTTCGGCTGGAAGGCGAATCGTCGGGGTTGCCCTGGGAGGGAAACATCGAGAAGGGAGAAATGGTCGCACGGGTCAAGAGCCGTTATGGTGGATCCTTCGCTCTCCAACATGTGATTCACGAATCGCCGACCGCGGGTTTGAAACCTCCAGAGGGGGCCATTGTCCTGCTCCCATTCGAACCGGGGACTCCGCCCGACACATCGGAATGGGACAATCCGACCTGGAAAACTTATACCGATGGGAGCATGGAAGTCGGTGATGAAGATACACGAACGAAGAAAGAGTTCGGCGATGTGCGTCTCCATCTCGAGTTTTGCATCCCCTATGTTCCCGAGGGGCGCGGACAGGATCGGGGCAACAGCGGTGTCTATTTCCAGGATCGATACGAACCTCAGATTCTCGATTCTTATGGTCTCATCCCGCGTGGGGGAGACTGTGCGGCGATCTACCAGATCGCGGTCCCGCCGGTCAATGCTTGTTTCCCGCCGCTCTCCTGGCAGACCTACGACATCATCTTTCGCGCGCCGCGATTCACCGAGGAGGGAAACCAATCCGAGTTTCCATGGATCACTGTCGAATTGAATGGTGTCAAGCTGCATGAGCGCCAGATGATCACCCACTCCACAGTCGGCGGGGCCGGAGGTTTTGTCCCAAAAGGACCTTTCCGCTTACAGGATCACAGTCACCTCGTGCGATACCGGAACATCTGGGTGGAGGAACTGGAAGGACTGGAGTGAACCATCCCGGGGGGGGAAAGTCCTCGGGCTACTGATTGAGCTTTTTGAAAACGAGCCAACCGAATAGTGGGCCGAGAATAAAAGTGGTCGCTGCCATAGTGGTGCGCGCCAATAGAGAAACAGCCAACCCTTCATTGAATCCGACTCCGACAAGTTCCGAGAGAAGCGCGGTGAAGAATTCCTGGATACCCAGGTTGGCCGGGGTGATCGAGATCAGTCGGGTGAATCCGAGAACAGTTGCGATGACGAGGGCACTGATAAAAGGGATGGGGATCGACAACGCCGAATAACAGAGATCGAGATGAAAGGCGATCAAAAAGTAGTTCGCGATCAGGATCAGCGAGATCTTCATCATCAAGCCCTTATCCGATTGAATCTGTTTCCACCCCTCGAAAACCAAATTCACTTTCTCCAGTAATCCCCGGGAAGGAAAACGAAACGGAAAGGGGAACACCATCAAAAGAAAAAGTCCCAGTGACACACCGCCCAGTAAGGCCAGGGTGATTCCCCAATTCGCCACCTCCTCTCTCATGGAGGAGACGCAGACAAACGCGATCGCACCCGCGAGGAAGGTGTTGATCAGATAAGTGGCGGCCATGGTCGAGAGAAAACTGGAGATGGGGAGACCGTGTTGAACTTTCAGATAGGCGGCCCGAGTGGAGGCTCCACCCCGAAGAGGGAGGAGATAATTCCCAAAGTTGGTGATGCATTGGAGACCGAACCATTCGAGAAAGGTGAGGTGGATATCGAATGCCTCGACCAGTGTTTTGTTCAAGATCCCGAGGAGTCCGATAAAGAAGACCGGGGTGAGCAAGAGGAAGGGCAGGAATCCTGGCCGGATCTCCACCATCTGCGAAAAATCATCGGAATGATTCCAGAGGTAGCGTCCTCCCAGTAAAAGGAGGCACGCAAAGAACCCCCACTTGAAAAGAGATTTCCAGTTCAAGAGGCCCCCTTTGGCTTGAGAACCTTCCAATAGGTGAGGACTCGAATGGAGCGGGGGAGAATTTTTTCCATGCCGGATAAGAGGGTCTGGAGGGTACTGGGGAGGTATTGATAGAAACGAGTGGGAATAAGATATCGGTTCTCGGTCCGGACTACCTCGAACCCCTGGGATTGAAGCATTTTAGCGAGTTCACTTTTCGATCGGAAATGGACGGATCGGGAGTCTTTCCCGCGAATCAGGTCGAGTGGAAAGGACAGTAACCATCGGAGAGTCCAGGGGTTCAAGCTGTCGAAGATGAGAATCCCGCCGGGTTTGAGAACACGATGGAACTCCGCGAGCATCCTCTCAAAGTTTGCATAGTGAAACGAGAGGCGGAGGCAATGAATCAAGTCGAAGGAATCCGAGACGAATCCCAGATGAAAAGCATCGACCCGCGCACCGACAAAATCCGGATCGTTGGAGGCAAACTCCAGCATGGTGGGTGAATAGTCCGCCGAGACGGTTCTGTATTTCGCACGCAAAACCCGAGTCATGCGACCGGAGCCGCAGGGAAGATCGAGAGCAACGCCGGAATGCCCTTCGATAAACTCCAAAATCGCCCTTCGATCGACTCGATTGGCATACTCGCCAGTGTGGGTGTGGTACCTGTCCGCATCCACATTTCGCCAATCGTTTTTTCTCGACTCGGAGGTAGGGTTCATAAGACTTGCAGGAGTTCCTCGAGGTGGGCCTCGATGCACTCCTCCTCCTCGATATATTGCTGAGCATTTCCGCCCATCTCTTCGAGATAATCCGGGTTCTCAAAAGCTTTCAATATGGCATCGGCCAATCGTTTCGGATCGTTAGGCGGGACCAGCCAACCGGTTTCTCCATCCCGGACCGCTTCCGAAAGACCACCGATGTCGCTGGTGATCACCGGAGTTCCGACCGCAAAAGATTCGAGCAAGACAAGCGGCATATGCGGGAACGAACTGTGCACGAAGGGGAGACAGACCAGATCCATCGCCGCCAGGAATCGATAGGGATCGACAACACCTGTTCGATGGAGATGTCCTTCAAAGATGGGGTTCTTCAACAATCTTTCCACTTTGGAGGCCTCGGCTCCCTTCCCGCTCCAAGCAATCGCGAGGTGGAGGTCGGGTCTTTTTTTAATCGCTTCCTCGAAGGCGGCGATGAGAACAGGGACTCCTTTGATGGGTGAGAAGTGCCCGAGATATCCGATCATCGGCCCATCGGGCAGAGAGTATTCTTTTCGGACTTCATCTCTGAGGAATGAGCGGACTTTGTTTCGCGCGATGGAGAGGGGGATGGCATGGACGAGAGATTCATTGACACCCGTCCGTATGAGTTGTTCTTTTTGAAACCGGGTGCCGACGATGCAATGCTCATTCGAAGGTTTTCCGATGTTCATGAGGAGTCGGTTTTTCGCGATCCAATGTTTGAGGTATTGCAGGGAAGAGGGGCGACACAGGATTTCCCTCCACTCCTGAAGGGGACTGCCGAAATAGTAGACGGGATGCGGGTGATCATGGAGCGCTCTTCGGGTCCATGCAAACGCGGCGGGACTCGAGAGAGCGACCAACACAGTGGGAAAGGAAGCGGCTGTATCCTTCAAATCGGAAAGATATTCGGAGGGAGAAAGCTTTCGGGGAGCGTGATAGTTGAGGATTCGGTAGGGCAAATCACCCTTCTCCGGAATAGGAGCATGCACACTCACCTCGAATCCCTGACCCGCCAGGACGCTTCCGAGGGAATCGAAAAAGGCTCCCGCACCCTCGACTTCAATCGATCGGGGAAAATAAAAACTGAGAAGGATGGGTTTCATCGGTCGGTTTCGTTATGATTTTTCCTGATGACTTTTTCTTACGGTTCTGATTCGAAAGGTTGGGTTCTCCCCATCCTGTTTCTTGTGTTCCTATCGGCCGCGGTCCGGTTTTACGATCTCGGTCACTTGAGTTTCTACTACGATGAAGCCGAGAACGCATTAGTGGCGAGAACTTATCTCGAAACCGGTTCCTTCTCGCTCCCCTCGGGTCATCCGGCCCGGAACGGGATGACCTACAAATGGATGGTCGCCCAACTCTTCGACCGATTCGGAGAATCCGAAACTCTCAACCGTGTCCCCGCAGCGATTGTCGGAGTGTTCACGACAATCGCCCTGTATGCGATGAGCCGCATTTGGTTCTCTTCTATTGTCGGTTTCATGGCGGCCTTCCTTTACGCGGTTTGGCCCTGGTCCGCCACCTGGGGGAGAATCGGGAGGTTTTATAACCTTCAACAACTCCTCTTTGTATGCATCGTGTTCTTCGCCTGGCGACTGTTGGACCGTCACCTGGAGGCGCGTGATGAGCCCATAGGGACTCTTCTCAAACGGCTTGCCTTTCCCGCTCTCATGCTTGCGGGTATGACTCTCCTTTCGATGATGACCAGTTTCACCACGGTTCATTCGCTCTGTTTCCTTCCCTTCTACCTGCTCCTTCTATGGGTGGGACACCGTGGCCCAAAGAGTCAAATTCAAAGAAAAATCCTAGTCGGATATTTGGTCCTCGGATTTTTTATTCTCACGATCGCCGCCGCAGGTTTATTTTTTCTCGACTCGGACTATGTCAAAACCATTGTGAAGAACACGCGTTCGCTTGAACTCATCCCGACCTACTACACCGATTTCATCCGGAACAATTTTGGCCTCGGATTCAGCATGCTCATTGTGTGCGGTCTCTTGATGGCATTCTATCGCGGGAGCCCTGGTTTGCTGGTGGTATCCACAGTCATCGGACCCTGGTTGGTTCACACTTTCGCGATTACATATTACCGCCCCCGGTTTATTTATTATCTCTTCCCCTTCCTCTGTTTGGCGGCGGCGCTCCCTATTGGATGGGCGGTGGAACGTCTGAAGAGATTCATCGAAGAACGCGAATACCGTGTGAGTCTCTTCGGCCCGGGCCCAGTCATTTCATTTCTTGTATTGTGTGTCTTGGGGCAGAGTCTCATAAAAAATATCCTGATCTCCGAATTAAGCACACGAAACATCTTGGCTGGAAGGAACGCCACATTCGCGCGTGAGGTCCCCAACTTTCGCGATGCGGCACGAGAGGTCCTGCCCATCGACGCGGGGACCCATGTGGTCACCACCGACCCCGTACTGAGTTCTTATTATCTTGGACGATCGGATTCTGTTTTCCCTTTCATCCTACCCAGCCAACATCCGCGTCATTACAACATGCTGACACCCGGCCTCTCGCCCGAGACATTCCTCGATCTCATCTCAGAAAGAGAGAACCCGACAGTCTTGATCGGAACCGTTCGAAAAATCGAGGGAGCCCTGGCGCGTCCAGGAATGGAAGGGGTGAGGGATTCGCTAAACAGCTGTCCCGAGATCTGGGAAATCGAAGGTGCGCGAGCCTATCGATGGAAACCATCCCGAGTAGACGCCTCCGAAGCAGGCCCGTAGACGGCTGGCATAATCGGACTACACTACTTTTCTCGCGATCAGATTCCGAAAGGAGCGGCTCCCTCATGCGCACTCTCACCCATTCACTCAAGGTGAATTCGATTCTCATCCTCGTTGTGACAGCGCTATCCATTCACACCCAGGCTCAAGATGCTCCGCCACCCTCGTCGATGGACGATTCCTTCGCGGCGGTGGTCATTGGCGATCTTCCTGCCTTGGTCAATGGAGTGGTAGGCATAGTGGATCAGGTGATGCCCGGTATGGGGGCCATGATACCCGCTCAGGTGGGAGGATTTCTCGGAGACCCTGAACTTGAGGGGTTTTCAGATGGGGATGGCGCGGCCGGGATCATCTTTCCCGGAGACCTGATGGTGGTCTTCGCTGAAGTCAATCCGGACAAGCACGATGCCTATTCGGAGAATGCGGCAAACATGGGGCTTCAGGCCGCATCGAGCGGTTCGATGCTGATCTTGTCGGATGATGAGGTCGGGATCGAAGTCGGTAAGAAAATCGCGGGCGAGGTGAAGGGGGCTCTCCTGACCGACAATCCCAAAGCAAGCATCCATGCCCTGGTTCATGTTCCAAAGATCAAAGAGACTTTCCAGACCGAAATTGACCAGATGCTGGAGTCTCTCCCAGAAATGATGGAAGCTGGGATGACCGAGGAAAGCACCCAGCCCTTTACCTCCGAAGGGTTCAGCAACATTTTGGAAGCGGAAGTCCTCGCTCTCTACCACTTCCTTTCACAGCTCGAGATTCTCGAATTGGAACTAAGCCCATCAAACGAAGGCATCTCTCTCGAACTATCGTTCATGCCCCTAGAGAAGACCAACTTCTCAACTTTGTTGACTCAATCAAAAGGTGGAGATTCGGGGAGTTTGATCCAGATGGTCCCCGGAAGTGGAGCGATTCGAAGTGAAGCCAGTTTTGATGGTCGAGCCTATCAAGAATTTATACAGAAGGAATTGGAAAAAATAATCGAAGAGGTCGATTGGACCAGCGAGGAAGAGATCAGCCTGAAAGAATGGTCGGAACAAACGCTGACCATATATGGAAACGGTTTTGCGGCATCGATGCTGGGAGAGCCGGGTTCTGAATCCTTCCTGAATGGTTCGTTCATTTACGATGTGGAGGACACCGAAAAAGCGCTTGCGATGTTTCGAGATATGAATTCACAGATGGACTCGATGGGTTTTCTCGATCTCTACTCCGACTTGGGTATGGAGATGGAATTCGAATTCCAGGAAAACTCCGGCGAACACAAGGGTGTTTCCATTCATCGAATGGAAATGAAAATGGACCTAGAGGGAATGGATGAGAGTGAAGATATCGCGCCCTTCATGAACATGTTTACCAACTTTACCTACCATATCGCGACCCTGGACAACTACCTCCTTTATACGATGGGCGATTCCTCGATTGAGAATCTAATTGACCTGGTTCAATCGGGGGGAGACTCGAGCATTGGTCCTTTGGCTTCTCGAACTCATTTCGGTGAAGGCGGATCGGCTTATGGAGACATTAGTCTCGAGGGCTATATCCGGATGTTTACCGGTATTATGAAAGGTATGCCGCAAGAAGAAGAAGGTTTTGGCGAATTTATGAAAACCATCCAATCCGTCGAATCGGTCTTTCAGGGGGCCCCGCCCATATCAATGAGTCTATTCGCAGATACTTTGCAAGCCAAACTCAAACTTTACCTCCCATCCGCACTCATGCAGAGAATCTCACAGGCCGCGATGGGGGCGATGATGTCAGGCGCGAGTGGAGGAAATTAGCCGAGTTCCATTCCCTGGGAAGGGTTCCCGGGCTACAGGTTATCGGGCCTCTCGGGTATAGAGAGGACCGTTGTGAGACTCTCCATCAAACGATCCGGGCACTCGGAGGGTCAACCCATAGAGTGCGCTGATCCCCCCTTGCATAGTGGCACCCATGTAATGGTTAAAACCTGGGTAGAGATAGTCGATCACAAACCCCTTTTCTTGGATGATTTTCTGTGTCGCAATCTGGAGTGAAGGGGGCGAAAGGGGAATCGCTAAGGCGGCTTTTGTACCACTTTGCAGACGGAGAGCCTGACAACCGCGATCGAGAAAAAGCCCCGCTCCCTGAGGGGTATAGGGTGGGTCGGTAAAAAAGAAATCGAAACCTCCGATAAGGTTGGCGGGGAGTTCCTCCCGAAGATCCACCTTCTCCACGGCTAAAGGGAACCCCTCCTTCTCAGCAACCGATCGCATGAGGTCGACTAATCGGTCATCGAGTTCGAGGACAGTGACCTGACAGGATTCAAGAGCACTGAATCCCCGCTTCTCGCGCAGAAGATGAAGGGTCGCGAGCGAAGTGAGATCGTCATCACCCAGGAAGAGCACTCTCTTTCCTTGGATCAAACCCTCCTGAATAAAGTGTTCGGCTCGCTTTGCCATGGTCTTGCGAGTGGCATGGGATTGATCCAAGGCGCGGTCGGCCTCGGGTCGGGTCTTAAGGATGCGATTGAGGAACCCACGTTGGTCCGATTCGTGTGACGAAGTTTCGGTTTTCGTCCGATTGTCGACACGACCCCAGAGGATTTTGGCTTGTGCTGTGGCTTCATCGCTTAAGACCATTCCCCCCTGCCGTAACATCCATCCCATTTTCTCGAATTCGCGACGGACTGCTGAAACCAGGGGTACGGGTAGACCGATCTCTTTCGCAATGTCACGTGGAGAGGCGGGTTGGTTTTCGTAAACCAGGCGGAGAATATGTTCGACACCTTCGGGACCCTCATCGAGGTCGGTCAATCCCGCAATGACCTTGCAAAGGTCGGGGATGGAAATGCTAGATGCATCTGTATCGTTTACCATTATAGAATCCATTGGAGTTCATTTTTCAGGGTGCGTCAATAAAGACATCGGGTGGACCGCCATAACAAAAAAGGCTCGCGAGGAAGAATCCGCGCGAGCCTGCGATGTCTGGTTATCGGTTTGTGAAAGTCTATTCGGCCAAAGGTGCGATCGAGATATAGCGACGGTCGCGGCCTTTGCGTTTGAAATCGACCACTCCATCGATTTTTGCGAAGAGAGTGTCATCGCCACCTTTCCCAACATTATCGCCGGGGTGAAAATGGGTGCCTCTTTGACGGACCAGAATCGATCCAGCGGACACGGTTTCGCCCGCAAATCTCTTGACACCGAGACGTTTCGCATTGCTATCGCGACCGTTCTTAAGTTTACCACCACCACTTTTTAC
>JAJDBZ010000535.1 GCA_029261095.1 Candidatus Omnitrophota bacterium
AGGGGAGAAAGGCATCTCTGGGTTCCATTGGAGGACATTCCCGAACCCCTGCAACAGGCTTTCATCGCTGCGGAGGATGAGCGCTTCTTCGATCATCCCGGATTCGATCCTGTCGCGATTGTTCGGGCCCTATCCTCGAACCTCAAAGAACAAAAGATCGTTTCAGGAGCTTCGACCATCACCCAACAGGTCGTTCGGTCGGTTTACCCCAGGCCAAGGTCTTACTCCTCAAAACTCACCGAGGTCATTCGAGCCTTTAAAGCCGAGCGATCGTTTTCGAAAGATCAGATCCTGGAGTGTTATCTGAACAGGGCACCTCTTGGGAACAATCTTGTCGGAGTCAAGATTGCGGCTGAAATCTATTTTGGAAAATCGCTTGAGGGTCTCAACCTTGAAGACTGCGCCCTCTTGGCCGCGTTGCCTAAAGCGCCGGGGTCTTTGAATCCTTACTATTCCGACCGGACCAGACTGCTGGGAAGAAGAAACTGGATTCTTCAGCGGATGGAAAATCTTGGTTTCATTACTGCGGAGGAATCTTTCCAGTCGGTCAAGAGTTCTATTCAGATTATTTCTAAACGATTCCCCATGGAGGCGCCGCACTTGGTCGACCTGCTTCTCGCCCGTGGTGCAGGCGGAGACAAGACAAAGAACACTGGACAGACTGCCTCTTATGAAACGACGATCGATCTCGATCTCCAGCATCGCCTCGAAAAGATCCTTCTTTCTCACCGAGAACGTTTAAGATCTCGCGGGGCGCCGCAATCGGCGGCCATGGTTGTCGATAACCGGAGCCTGGAGGTGTTAGCGGTTGTTGGGTCTTTTCGGCATGGTCCAACAGATGGAGGTTACAATAACGGCTGTGTTGCGCTCCGTTCTCCCGGCTCCACCTTGAAACCTTTCCTTTACGGTTTGGCCCTGGACCATGGTTACACTCCGGTCTCTCTGATCGAAGACACCGAACGCAGGTATCGCGGACCCCAGGGAGAATATATCCCGCGCAACTACGATCATCGTGAGTATGGGCCTGTCAACATCCGATCAGCGCTGGGGAATTCCTTGAACCTATCCGCCATCCGGATGATCGACCAACTCGGATACCGCCCCTTTTATGAGTGGCTCGATCGGGCCGGACTCTTGAACGATTCCTCCAAGGGGCCGGATTTCTATGGACTGGGCCTCGCCATTGGAAACCTGGAGGTGACCTTGGAGCAGTTGGTGACAGGCTATGCCATGCTTGCGAACGGCGGGGTCTACCAGCCACTTCGATATATTAACTCCAAACCACGGTCAAAAGAGCGAATCCTCTTTTCACCGCAAGCAGCCTGGCTAATCACAGACATCCTGACGGACCCCTCCGCACGATCACTCACTTTTTCATCGGTCGCCCATTTGGACTTCCCTTATCGAGTCGCATGGAAAACCGGCACCAGCAATGGTTATCGCGACTCGTGGATCGTGGGATACACGCCGGAATACACAATCGGTGTTTGGGCTGGCAACTTTCGTGGAGACGCCACCTATCACCTGAGCGGTTCTGAAGGGGCTGGTAATGTGTTTGCGGACATCATCAAGACCCTCTAACGAAAATAGAATCCAGGCGTATTCAATCCCCCAAAAGGAGTTGTTCGTGTGGAAGTCTGCTCCCACTCAGGACTCAAACCCTCTATCGGCTGTCACTCAAAGATTCGCGAGTGGTTCAAGAAAGGAACAGAGCCCAGACAGATCTGCACCTTCCATCGGAAAGGGAACGATCATCACCAGATCCCACAGCAATATGCTGGATGGATTAACGAACTTAACGAAAAGGGAATCGATTCTCCGTATTCTCTATTGGAGGCAACGAGGTCCCGTAAGAACGATCCGATCGAATCGATTTCACAGGAAGTCCCTCCGGGGCAACCCGTTCTTATTGGTTCGAGTGTATCGGGAACAATCGGTAATCCACATTCTCCTAACAAGGGTGTCCGTATCCTTTATCCTCTCGATGATGACCGGTTCCTCTTGGAGGACGTCAAAGTCAACCCGACGATTTCCATAAAAGCGGAAACCACGCAAGCAGAATCCCGACTGACTTGGTTCATCGATGGAGTGGAGTTTCAGAAAACGGGTCCACCTTATAGAACTCGTTGGGAGCTGGAGAAAGGAACTCACACTCTCAGCGTCGCGGGTTCGAGCGGACTCGGCGACTCAGTGAGGGTGGTGGTGGAGTGAGGGGAGACCTCCCTCAATTCAAGCTGCAGTCTCTTCGTGATGTCGTATTCAATTCGAGTCCGTCATGGCTCAGTGATCCATTCGCTGTAAGGTTCGCGGCACCTTTCTCGTAAATATCCAAGAACACATTGTTTTTCGATCCCCCGACAGAAGAAGGAAGAACTTCAACATGACGACTTTTGATTGGTCCAAAGTGATACTGCTCAGCGGGTTTGCACTCGCGAATGATCTGCTCATCGTCAACTTGACTAGTCGGTACGGGATCGCGAACGTGAAGAATTGGTGGCGCAGATCACTGATGACTCATCTTGGAATCCGAGAGAGCCTCCCTTGGCAAATTCTCTTAAGCCAACTCCTCTATTACGGACCGATCATCATCATGAGTCATCAATTCCGTGGAAGCCTTATCCTTGAATACTACTGGTGGTATGTCATCCTGTTTCCTGCCTGCTGTACTCTTTTGTGTACTAAGGAGTTTTTAAGGGTGGAGAGGGTTGAAAGAAAAGAAATGTTGATCTTTCACGCAAAGAAGGATCGCGGTGTGGTAAAGGTTTTAAGGCGGCCATGGGAACTACAAATGACTGCCGTTCACGAAGCTGCTCATGCCGTCTTGTCCTGCCACCTGCGGTGTCCCTTTGCTTGGGTTACAATTATCCCTCACGAGGATTCAGTAGGACATCTTGCGGCATATCGGTTAGACGAGATGCGTTTGACTCAAGCCGCAAGGAATGCCCCGGTTCGGATGGAGATAGAGAATAGAGTGATGCTTCTGTTCTCTGGAGGAATTGCCGAGAGAAGAGCCGGAATGGAGTACCGTTCTCCAGAAAGTGATACTCAGGACTTTGCAGATGCAAAGGAGTTGCTAGCAAATCTCACTTCAGGAGAGAGAGAACTCCATTACTACCAGTGCTATCTCCACGATAGAGCGAAAGGTCTCATTGAGAATGGTCCTATTTGGAAGGCCATCGAAAAAGTCGCCGAGGCTCTTGTGGAAGAAGAAATTCTAACCGAACGCAAGGTGAAGAAGATCTATCGCAGAACAATCAACCGAAGCTTTTTGGAAACACTTTGCTTAAAAAGCTTTACCAAGGACAGGGAAGTCAAGATGAAACAAGACTGATTTGTACTTCCTGCGCCTTCAGGACAACAAATGAATCTTGATTTTGAATAATGAGGAAAAAACATGAGCAAAGAAGATCGACTGGAATATCGTGTCAACATTCTTCTTGCCGACGCCGAGATCCAGAGAGGCCACCTGGACAGGGCGAGGGAAATCCTTTGGTCCATCCCTGAAAAATGGCGGCAATGGGAGTGGGGGTATCTCCTTAATAAGGCTCATCCCCATCGATTGACCATTGAGGCCCCGGACCTGGACTGCGAAGCCGTCTTCAGTCCGGATGGCAGTAAGATCCTGTGCGCGGGTCTTGGCGATGTCCGCGTTTGGGATGCCACTTCTGGTGAGGAACTGATCCAGTGCCAACACGATCATGCGAGAACATACGGTTCTCGGGCTATCCTCAGTAAGGATGGTCGCCTCATGGTTACGGTTGCTGATGGTGTCGTTCACCTTTGGGACCTCGATTCTGTAAAGGAAAGACCCTCCATTCTGGCGCGTCATGATGACACGTGGCCTCCAAGGCTAAGCCGAGAGGGCCATCGCCTCGTAATTATTTTTGAGAACACCGCAATGGCTTGGGATATATTGGCGGAGGGTGGGATGAATAGCACTCCTGTTGTTCGAACGGACCACCGGGTATGTAAAATCGTTTTGAGTCCGGATGGACAACAAGTCTTGCTCGTATCTGGTGAGAAAGCAAAATTCTGGGACATTGAGTCTGGGAGAGAACACCTTTTTGAGGGGGAGGAGGACCGACGTTGGGAAGACTGGATTCGCTTCAGTCCGGAAGGGGAAAGAATCCTTGTTGAGGGTGAGACAATTGTGGAGTTTTGGGATGTTCGATCAGCCGCACGCCTCTTTCGTTGTCCGAAACCCTTCGCAGTGAGTGCAGATGGCCGAAAACTTGCGGCGGTCACTGGCAATCTGATCAAGATTTCCGATACCACGGATGGATCCGCCGTTTCGAAGTTTGAGGGGACAGTTGGGAAAGTTGACCAGGTGAAATTCAGTCCTGATGGGCGAAAACTACTAACCTCAACAAACGATGGGAAAGCCGCAGTCTGCGACATCGATTCTGGAGAACCGATTGCAAGATTTAATCTGATTTCAAACGAAGGAATGTTCGATTTCAGCCAAGATGGGAGTCGCGTGATCGGTTCCACTTCCTCGTTCATAACCGAAAACCACAATACGGTTTGGGATGCCGAGTCTGGCGAATCGATTTTTTCATTTAATGGGAAGGGCCGTTTTAGCCCCGATGGGCGCCGGGTTATCACCTACACCGAGGGCGGAAACGCCAAGGTCTGGGAGATCGAATCCGGCGAAGAAGTTCTGACAATCCGGGGACATAAAGGTCTTTACTTTGCAGAGTTCAATCCCGACAGCACACGGATCGTCACCTCCAGCGACCACAAGTTTATGGTTTGGGAGATCGGAGAAAAACCCTTTCACGTGCCCCACGGAGAAACCGTCTTAACTGGAAACAGGACTCATAATCTCATCGTGACTGATTCTGGGAACAAAGCGACGGTTTGGAATAGCAGATCCGGAAGAAGGATTGCGACACTCACCCACGAATCGGATTCAGTCTCCGGCGGCAGTTTAAGCCCTGAAGGAAATCGCGTTATTACTATCGATGAAGATGACGCAAGGGTGTGGGATCTTGAATCGGGTGAGGAAGTCCTCACTCTTCGAGGTCTCCCCAATGAATTCATATATGCCGAGTTCAGCCCAGATGGACGTCGGATACTCACTTCCGGTTGCAACACGAATTCATTGGGCCGAATTTGGGACGCTTACTCAGGAAACGAGATCATGTCCTTCCGCAAAGAGACCTTTACCTCCCCAACATTTAGTCACGATGGACAACTCATCCTGTTGTGTAAAGGGGACGGGGCAAGGCTTTTCAGCGCTGAGACGGGA
>JAJDBZ010000536.1 GCA_029261095.1 Candidatus Omnitrophota bacterium
GATGACGCTTGGATCGCTTGTGTCATAAATGAAAATGTTCTCGTTCAATGGGTCATTGAAATTGTTGTTGGTTCCCACCGCGGCCACACCAAGATTTCTGTTGGCTAAAGCGATGTTCTTCCAACCATCTTGCGGCAAAGAGTTTGTCGCGATGTTCGTCGGATTCCTTGGGTCCGAAACATCGAAGGTGTTGTATCCCTTGGCGTGGACGAGGTAGGCCACATTCCTTCCAACGAATAATCCGCCTCGTCCATGTGTCGTGTTTATCGTCCCGGCGGATTCAACTCGTCCAAGTTCCTCGAATGGACCCTTCAAATAGTCCAAAACACTCAGCCCGTTCCCGGCGTATGCATAAAGATGGCCGCCATAAACCTGAACATCGTGCACCGGAGCGGCAATATCCTTGGTGTAAAGGATCTTGGGATCGACAAGCTCGATAGTTCCGACAACTCCATTTGTGGTTCCAAAAAAGATGAGATCTCCAATCGTTTCCACGGTTTGAACGGCGCCGCCACCGGGGATATTAGACGGTGATATTTGATGAATGATCCGCGAAGCGGGAGGGTCTGAGATGTCGATGATCAAAACTCCGCCATCGTCATCTCCGACGACAATTCTCTGTAATCCCGTAAAGGCAACCGAACGTGCGTCACCAGGGGTGTCGACTTGAGCCACTATCGTGGGATCCATCCCGTTAAACACATTGAATACAGTGATGCCCTCCGCGCCATTGGCGGTGACGATCAGTTCATTCAAGGCATCGACGTCTTTCGCTTCGCCCGGAACATCGATAGAGGCAATGATCCCGGTTTGCACATTCAGTCCATCCAACGGATCGAGGCCCTGTTCGATCTCGGCGCCATCGAGAATGCCATCGTCATCCGTGTCAGGGTTGGTCATTTGAGTCCCGATGATAAACTCCACCTCATCGGGAAGCCCATCCAAGTCTGAATCGGGAGTATCCGTGATCCGAACCTCGATGCCCAGAAAACTCGGAATTCGAAATCTCGAACCTGGGTCGGGAGTAGTGAAATCTTTAGTTCCAATCAGACCCGTATCCGAGTCATATCGCCACAACCGGTACTGTGTATTCGGCATGAGGATGATCCCATTGTCGGGGATTCCCTCGGGACCGGTAGTCCCACGGCGAACGGCGTCACCTGTGAGTATATCCTCCACCACGAAAAAATCATTTGCGCTGCAGCACAGGGTCAGCGGCAAGAAGAGTATGCCAAATGTATGCCTCCCAAGGGCAACAGGAAGGGATGCGTTCGGTCTATATTTCATTGGCAATTTCATACACACAGCACTTTTGTGACGGATCGCAGCATTTGTCCCTCCGTTTCTCTCCCACTTCAATGCAAGCAAAATAGCCCTGCCAACAATCTACTTTGTCTAAGTAGTAATTAGCCTCATACGCGACAGTCATCTCTCTATAAAAGAGCTCTATTCCGGCCCAAATCCCTGACATAGTACTCCACCAAGAAGTACGGCACACTTGTCGGCATGTGTGGCATTTGGGGAACAGCCAATCGCATTTTGCATACCCTCCAGCAAGGTCAAATTCCCAGGTCCGTTCTTCCAATTGGTACCATACCTCTAGGCTGTTCATCCTCCAGTCGTACAGGTCCTTCGCTGCCGCTAAGCAGTTATCTTTTGCAAGACGGCAACAGGTCGTCGGATTGCCGCCCTTACACGGGTCGCACTCGATTCCCCAAGCCTCTCCAAGTCCGAAAGGATCATTGTGACTCGTCGGGTTACACCCAACATAAGTTTGTCCATTTCCATAATTATGCGGGTCTCCCCAAATCCCAATGATATCTCTTCCTTGGAATCTTCCAGTTTTTGAATCTAAATATCGTGTCCTGTAGTAGTAGAGCCCGCTTTCGGAATCAAACCGGCGACCGGTATACAGATAGAGATCTCGCTCTCCTTGTGGCGGGGCGGTAGTCGGGGTCCCGTAGTCATCATAATCAAAGCGCACAATAGTAATTCCGGTATTAGTTGACAGGGCAACGACGCTGGATTGGTCATCTGAATGGTAATAGGTTGAGGATTCACCCTCTTGAGATGTAAGTATTTCATCAATGCCGTTGCCGTATGCTAAAGTTCGAGCATCTGATGCGGTTGACAGATCTTCCTCACAAACCTGCCAATCCACGTATGAATAATTGGTGGTTCTGGATCCACTCGCATCGGAGACTTGCTTGGAAACTCTTCTTCTAAAAACATCATAGGAGTAGTCTGCGGTTGTCCCCGAATTAGCGTTCGCGTAGTGAACTAAACGATTCGCGTAATCGTACTCAAAAGTCTGTTCAAACCCTTGCCCTGCATTTTGGGCGATTCGATTCCCGTTAGTGTCGTGGGTTTGTGGACCGTTGGGGGTTTCAGTGTATTGGTTTACCTGAAGATCGCCAGGCTCAGGGAGGTTGTCATCCAAACTGTAGGGGCCGGAATCAGATCCGCCAACTACATTGGTTCGATTCCCGACACCATCCAAAGAGTAGCGGACCGATTGGAGAATGCCTCCGGCATCGTTCTCGGTCGACTGGATGAGCCGGTAGACGGAATCGTACTCAAATTGACGATTCAGTTGGGGCCCGCCGGATCGAATGTCGTTTCGCTCGACTTTATTGCCCATTCGATCCCAGGCGTATGTTCTGTCGTCAATCGTTGAGCCATCCGAGATTCGAGTGTGGTTGGTTCGAACGATCTTCTTGACGCCAAAATCATTGGGAGCGTTTGCGTTTCCCGTGATTCCATCATAGGTGTAATCGGTTCGGGTTCCGTTCCCATACTCTCGACGCTCGACACGATCCGAACCGACATAATCATAGGTGGCAATTAGGCCGGATTGATCTTGGATCGTGGATTTTCGTTCCAGGTCGTCGTAGGTGGTCGTGATGGTCCTGCCGCTCGGGTAGATGCATTCGATCATATTGCCAACCCCATCGAACGCGGATTGAGTGGTCCGTCCGTTCAGGACTTCTTGAATCGTGTTGTTCAAAGAATCGTAGGCCCGAACCACCAGGGAATCATCATCTTCGGCGGAAACAACCCGCGAAAGACCATCGTATTCGAAGACTTCAAAAGTGGTGTCGTTCGAAACGCCAGGTCCGGGAGAAATGTCACTCCTTAAGACACGGTCCAGAAGATCGTATTGAGAAGTCACAACATTACCATTCGCATCTTCCGCACGAACCTCTAAGTCATGAGCCTCGTGTTCATACGTCCACTCGGTTCCATCCGCATAGACCGTAGTCACTTTACGGTTGAGGGGATCGTATTGGTAAGTGGTGGTGTTTCCATTGTCGTCGGTTTGGCCAACGAGTCGGGAGGTATCGTCCCAAGCTTGACGGGTGACGATCGTATGGGTTGCAGCGGTTTGACCGGTTCCGTCCGCTGTCAGGTATCGGATGGTATCGGTAGGCCTATTCAAACCATCATAAAGATGATCAATGACATTCCCGAGAGCATCGACCGTTCGGGTTCGGTTCGATCGGGAGTCATAGAGGTTTTGATTGAAGTTACCGGCGTTGTCTGTCGTTGAAACAAGGCGGTTCAGTGCATCGTACTCATACGTGGTCATAAACTCTTGGTCCGAAAACCCTTCGCTCCCCTTTGCTGCCAGGTCGGAACGGTCTAACTCGTGCCGGGATGTTTGATTTGAATTCTTGTCATAACCATAGGTCAGAACATTATTCTTTGCATCGGCGGCGGACGACAACCGATTGGCGGTGTCGTAAGCCATCTGAGACGCGTGATTGTTGTCATTGACAACCCGGGTGACTTGAGAGTTGGCATTGTATTCCGTGGTCGATGACGAGAGGCCATCGGCAATCGGATCTCCAGTTTCCGTTACAAAGAACTGAATATCATCGCGAGTCTTGCGATCTTTGAGATCATACGTGTGCGTCGCCTCAGCCAGTCGTGTGTTCCCAGTCGCACCCTCGATGTCTACAAGTTCCCCCATCGTCAATCTGTGGACAAGATTGTCATTGGCATCGTAGCCATTGGACATGACATTTCCCATCGGATCGATTTCTTGAACGTGCCGATTGTAACTGTCGTACACCGACTCGTAGACATGAGCTCCGTCTTCAATGCCCTCGCTGGTCCGAATCAGATTGCGATTCGGGTCGTAATCATACTGAGTCGTTGACTGAAGTGAGTCACCTGGCGCTCGAAGCTCTTGGAACAGGAGGTCTCTCTCATCATAGAGCGCCTGAGTTCGATTGGTTCTCTGGCTCCCATTGGTTGATTCACCATGCCTAATGAGAGTCCGATTTCGATTTCCATCGTACATGTACTCGGTCACGATAGAGTGGTTTTCATCCACTTCCTTGGTGGACCGAACGAACTGATTCAAAACTTCGTACTCATAGGAGTGGGTAAAGGTTGGATTGGAGATGACGACCTCTCCCGTTGCGTCTATGTTCTGAATATCCTCACGGACTTTGTTATTGTTTTCATCATAGAAATAGTCCCGGGTGTACCGAACCAATCCCGAAGGTGTCTCAACTTGTGGACTAAGCATCCGAACCATCTGATCAAGTTCATTGAAGACCTTAATGTCATCATTCCCGCGAGGGTCTATCCGCCGCACCATATTCCCGACCGCATCGTATTCGTAGGTCGAGGTTAAGGCAAAACCCGTGGCATCGATGATGTTTTCGGATAGATACCCCCTTTGCGGGCCCGAATCGTAGTACTTGAATTCATCTCTGCGACGGTGACCGCTCCCGTTGTCGGGCAGAACCTGCGCGGTCATTTGGCCAAACTCATTGTACTCGTATTCATGGACGATAGACGGGATTCGGTCGATGGTCTTCTTGAGGTTTCCACGCGAGTCGTATTCCTTGCGTGCTACGTTCCCTCGGCCATCGTAATGCGCCGTTACAAAATTGTTTCCAAGTCCACAAGATGTGCAGCCGAATCCATCATTGTATTCAAACTTCTCAACGATCATTTCTTGATCACCCACAGGAGTATGGGAACCAGGCAAACGGAGCGTCTCTCGCAGATTTCCGGCGACTGTTGGATCCGCTATCGGATCCAAATCGGTCTCATAGACGTGTTTGGTAATATTTCCATTGGGATGGACGACTCGAGTGAGTTGGCTGTGGAGGTTGTACTCCATCCGAGTTTCGAAGAAGTCGGGATCGGAGGCGCGCAACTTGTCTGTCGGTCGATTTTCGGTTTCGGTGGTTGGGAGGGAGGGGTCCGCTCTTCCCGTGTATTCCTTCACTCTTAGTAATCGGGTGCCGTAATCGAAGAAATGTTCGCTGACATTTCCATTCCGATCGTTCATGATGGTCTTGGCCACGGCTTCTGTTCCCGGGTCCTCCGGTTCGAGGGGAACATAGGTGAAATCAATGATGTCCCCTCCGAGTTCTTGGCGAACAACATGATCATAATTGATAATCTTGGGATCAGTTTCATCCGAGTAAGTGTTGACGAGGTACGTGTTCCCCCTTCCATCTGTGATGGAGGTGAGATTGTGATTGAGGTTCTCGTCGGAGAATCCAGTCGTATAGGTGTAAGTCAATTTCTTACCATCGGGGAATTTATTCACATGGGGTGTTCCAACAACTGCGTGATAAGTAACTTACTTGATATCCCCAAATCCTCCGCCTACATCCCCATCCTGATAATACTCATAAGTGACCTGCCGTCCGATGAAATCGGTGATCCCAGCAATGAATCCATTCGAGTTGTAGGAGACCATGATGGATCGATCGAGGGTATCGATGATCTCAATCAGTCTTCCCAAATCATCGTATAGGAATTGAATCGAGTTACCGTTTCGGTCAAAGATCTCCTGAACCATTCCCGCTGAAAGAGACTCGTCGCAGGGATTGAACATGATCCCCCCCTGATGGGGAAAACGCATGGAAAAAGTCTTTTCGGAAACCTCTTCGAGGGTCATGAAGAATTCGCGACGACTGAAAGTTCCGTCCGGTCTTTGATGAAGCATGTCATCCTGAGAATTCCCGTGTTTGAGTTTCATCAAGCGGCCACTCGGCTCAATCTGGATGTTGTAATTTACATCCCAGTTGTGCCCCATACTGGTAAGGCGGCCCTCCCTGGAGGCATAACGGCGTCTCCAGATGAAATCCATCCCGCGCCCCTTAATGGTCAGGTCGGTAACCATTTCGTATTTCTCACCAGTCGCGAGATACACGGGATTTCCACCACTTCCCTCTCCATCTGGAGGGCCGGGCGCCCCTGGATTTCCACATGGGGGGCAGGACTGTGAGTCTGGGCTGCATCCGTAGGTGCATCCAGGAGGGCCATCACCATAGGGGCCATCACCTCCTCCACCTGGCGACCCTGGACCGGTACCGTGCCAACCAGGGGCCAAAATACCAACGCCAGGATCCGTGCAAATGGTTTGACCATCTTCGGAAACCGTCATGGGACCGACCACTTCGAATCGCCCGGTGTCGTGATTGAAACTCCACAGTGCCGTCTTAGATCCGGCAGGCAGGCCGTCAAGGTTTGGGAAACAGACGGGGACTGGGATGTCGAAGTTAGTGGGGCCGTCAGTTTGAACCGTAATGACTATGGGGAAATCCAGACCTTCTGGAAGGGTTCCGGGGAGCCTGTCGGGGGGCACTGGAGCAATACCTACCATACCCCCAATGGTCCCATCATCTGAAAACAATGCCCCTGGCGGAACATTGAGAAAAACTCCTGCAAGCTCCGGATAGTCAGCGAGAACTTCCTCGGGAAATCCAATTATCGTTTCCTGAGTGGCGCTTACTGGTTGAAGGGTATTCGGACGTACGAGAGGTAAATAGACCTCTCCGATGTTCGTTGATTGTCCAGGGGTCGATTTCCAGGCTTTACCCACGAACGGATAATATGCGCCTTCGGGAACACCGTTTGTGGCAGTCCTTCCATCGATGTGGACGAAGAAACGTCCTGCGGGACATGGATCAAGCAGGAAGTTGCCCATGCTGTCTGTCGTGGTTTTGAGGGTGTCTTCCCTACCATCAACTGTGATCATGACTCCAGCGAGCGGAACGTTGATCGATGTCCCCGCTCCTGGGACAAGTTCGGAAGCGAACACCCTTCCAAAGACCGAAGTTCCCGGAACGACAGTCAGGCTGAGGGTGTTAAAATTCACCTCCTTTACACCACCAACTCGGCCATCGCCATCGACGTCCACCGGTATGGAGTTCTCGTCCAGCATCTGGTCTCCATCAATCCTGACACGAACTCTTGCGCTTGCTGGGAGGTCTGAATCATAAAAGAGGGTCAAGGTCTTTCGGTCTCTGGAGAGATGTTTTCGCGCAGAAAGAGTCTTACCACCAAATATCGCAACGATGGATTCATTGGTCAAACTTGACTCTTTAAGAGGACTGGTAAACCGAAGAACTGTTTCTCTTGTGATTGCCACCCCCTCCTCATTATCGGCAGGGGAAGTACTGGATAATTCAGGAAACTGAGCCTTCCAAGAAATTGCGAGGATGAATAGGTCTGTTGGGGATACAATCTCATCGCCATCCAAATCCACAAAAGGAAGATTCGAATCTGAGCGAATCATATCCAGGAGGACTTTTTCATCCAACTCTGCCGCGTGCATTGAAGGCGGGGAGTGAAAGACAATAAAAAGAAACAAGGAGGCGAGGTTTCGTCTCTTCATTTTGGACGGCCAATGTCAATACCAAGTAGGTAATTTGACTTTGCGACGACTTGTTTACATGATGATCTGTTTCTTGTCAACATTTTTTTTTGTTTCTTTATGAAAGAACAAATTTTTTTCCCCACCATGAAAAAAAGGACTCTATTCACCCCAAATTGGTGTATCTGCAAAGCAGGGTATTAAAAACCTGTTCTTATTTACGCAATCGTTGGACGATGGCAATCGTGGCTAGTCCCACATTCACTGGGATCCTTCTTGGATCCATATGCTTGGGTTGCACTCAATCTTCTGAGTGTCAGGATCCCCTGGTACGTGGTCCATTGTGCCCCTGGAAAGGAGAGCAACAATGGAACGATCATTGAAAACTTGGAGAGTCGGGAGTTATCAGGTTCAGGTGGTTCGCAACGCCTATCGGGTTCGAGGTTTAGGACCTCTGTGGGGGAGGGACTTTAACCTCCGCAGGAGAAAGCGAGGTAGTTGGTTCCTCAACCTTCAGCGATCGGGTCAGAGGATTCGGAAACTGGTTCCGGCGAAATCTTTGGAGGATGCGGTTGAGTGGGTGAACGAGACTTACTTCTATGAGCCTATAGAGGATGAGGTTCAGGTCTCCTCTCAGCCAGAGATCCGGACGGTCTTCGAGCAATGGAAGGAAACACTACTAGTCAAACCTTCCACTTTAGAAGGTGATTATTGGCCTCGTGTTAACCAGTTCATCGCTTGGGCCGAAGGTCAGGGGCTCTGGTACTGGGGTGAAATCCAATCGTTCCATGCGGAGAAGTATGCCGTAGAGTGCGCGGAGCAAAACGCTCGTGGAACCATTGAACTGAAGTGCAGAGTGGTGAAAAGGGCATCGATCTTTGCCCGGAAGAACTATCCCCAGTTTGATTTCCCGATCCTCAACTATTTCTTACCGAAGAAATCAAGTCGGGAGGATAGGACGAATCGAGATACTCTCACTCTGGATGAGGGAATCAATTTCCTGATCTTCCTTCGCGATCAACCTCATGGTTGGAACATCCTACCTGGAGTCGCTGTGGAGCTCTTGTGTTCGGTGCGACATCAAGAGATGAGGCAGATGAGATGGCGTCAGGTCGACTTTAAGGAAGGAACCCTGTCGATCTCTCGCGGACACAAAGGTGATCAGAGTTATCGATCGATTCCTGCTCCGGATCTGGTGTTGGACATTCTGGCCGAAGCCTTTGAGCGAGAAGAACCAAAGCCAGGTGATCGTGTGTTGGTCACATGGAAAAGAGCATCCTTCTGGCGGCGTTTTAACGAGTACCGTGAGAACTTCAATTCTGATTTGAGGATTGATCCACGGGGATTGAGGCGAACTCTGCTGAAAGAGTTTTTCGTTCGAAAGCGGTATTGCGCGGCGTTGCAACTCTACCGCGGTCACAAACCGGATAACATTTCGGATGTCGATTGGGAGCACTACCTCGATCGCCTCGAGTACGATCCCGCTGCGGTGTTGAAAATGTTTCGCGAGGACGTGATTGGACCGCTCAATGAATGGCTCAAAACACATCGTGAAAAATGGAACTCGGGTCGAGGAAAACAAACCTGATTAATCACTTGAAGACTTCGGTTTCGGCAAATTTCGGCAAATCGACCCTGTGGGCAGCTGATGGCGGAAACACAAGTTCAACGAAATCAGTGATACGGGTTGTTTAGATTGGTGGGGTGTAGCGGGGCTCGCAAAGCCGGACGGTCCCCTTCCAAAAAAAACAGCGGTTATAATGAAAAGCCCAGTTTTACTGGCAATTGTTTCAAACTTTTCGGCTCCCTGGCACGTTCATACCACCCTCAACCCACTCTCATCCGTAAAAAATGGCCCCGAAAAGGGCACTGATGCAGACGTTGAGTGCATATTGGACATCAGAATGGGGTTGATTTGATAACGTGCAACGACGTGATCTTGATTGGACATTTTCAGCCCCCCTCT
>JAJDBZ010000537.1 GCA_029261095.1 Candidatus Omnitrophota bacterium
TCGATGATCATTCCCCGCATTACCTTTACCAACAACACGATGCCGACGACCCAAAAACACTCCGCAGGACGATTTATCGGTTTATTGTTCGAAGTGTCCCCGATCCTTTTATGGAGTGTCTCGATTGCGCCGACCCTTCGCAAAATGTGCCCGTAAGGAACCGGACGCTTACTCCACTCCAATCTCTGGCCCTCCTCAACAACCCATTTATGGTTCGTATGACCGAACACTTGGCCGCGCGCCTCGAATCTGAAGCCCAGCGGGATTCAGATCGAATCAACCGCGCCTACGAAATCTGCCTCGCACGTCAACCCACCGAAGAAGAACATAAACTTTTATCCGATTACGCAACCGAGTTTGGCCTGCCCGCCGCTTGCCGCGTATTGCTCAATAGCAATGAATTCTTGTTTGTAGATTGATGACGTATTGGTTTCGGGAACATGCTTGAGTTTAGTTGTGAACCGAACCACGAAGGAGAATCCCTAGAATGTTTCGCTTATTCTTCATGGCAATAACCTATTTCCTTGGATCGTTGTTTGCTTTAGCCGCCGACCGCCCCAATATTCTCGTCCTCATCGCCGACGATCACGCATCCTATGTGTATGGCGCTTATGGCAACGACAAAGCGAAGACCCCGAACCTTGACCGATTGGCGGAACAGGGCGTTCGCTTCAATCGCGCTTTTGTCAACTGCCCTTTCTGCACCGCCTCTCGCCAATCCCTACTCACGGGGAAACTCCCTCACTCGATCGGGGTGACCCGTCTTCGTACACCTCTCCCCGAAGAGACCACAACACTCGCGGAGGTGTTTAAGGGCCAGGGTTACCGGACCGCCGCCATCGGAAAGATGCATTTCAATAGCAACCTGAAGCATGGATTCGATTACCGCCTCGATCACCGCGAACACCGAGAGTGGCTCAAAGAAAACCCACCCAAACCCGTCCCGGAGGGAGTAGAAGTCCTTCCCCAATGGAAACCCTTCCAAGATCACGCCCGAATCTGGCTCAATGGGATGTATGTCCCTTATGGGGCCTATGACAAAGACATGGCCGGGACCTGGTTTGCGCAGAAGGCCCAGGAGTTCTTGGAAGAGGAGTCAGTTGATCCTTTCTTCATGTTCGTCAGCTTCTATGAACCCCACTCGCCCTTCCGTTTTCCGATCGAGTACAAGGATCTCTATGACCCTTCCACTTTCAAGGTTCCCGAAGTAGGTCCAGAGGACGATTGGCAAATTCCCGCCATCTTCCGCGACCTCACCGACGAGGAAATCCAAAAAATCAATGCTTCCTACTACACCTCAACCGCTTTCATGGACAAGAACATCGGGCTCGTTTTGGACACGCTCGAGAATACCGGCCAGGCCGACAACACATTCGTTGTTTATTTCGGCGATCATGGTTACAGCCTCGGGCACCACGGCCGCATCGAGAAACACACTTTTTATGAGGAATCCGTTCACGCTCCTTTGGTGTACCGCCTCCCCGACCAATCCCGTGGAGGTTCCACAGTCGATGCCATGGTCGAGTTCATCGACATCTTTCCGACCCTGACCGAATTCGCAGGCGTTCCAAACCCTGAGGGGATCGAAGGTCAGAGTCTTCTCCCCTTGATTAAGGGAGAGTCGGATCAAGGAAGAAAATATATCTTCAGCGAACAGACTACGACCGAAGAGGCGATGATCCGCACCGACCGTTACAAGTACATTTACACCTCGGGTAAACGCGAGCGTGACGACGGTTACAAGACGGGCCTTCCCCTCACGGGTAGGGAGAGAATTCTATTCGATATGGAGAAAGACCCCGGCGAGTTCCACAACCTAGCCATCGAACCCGCTTATCTTCCCATTGTTCATGAACTCGAAGGCGAAATGCTCCGTAGAATTGCAGCCACTTATCCCCCCGAGAGGGGAGCCATACCCGCCGACCTATTCGGCGCCGACGCCCTCGATTGGTATTTGCAGGTGAGGGGGGAGAAGTGAGGTTGAAGCGAGTCAGTTTCAACGGACTTTGCTCTGTGTAATCTCGGAATCGATTCGGTGGCGGGCTGGGTCGATCGACTCAGCCTCGATCAGAGAGCGATAAGGTTTTGCTCACTCTCCAGATTCCTCCCATTCGGTCGGAATGACATCTATTCAGGTCTACTACCAAGTGAAATAGATCATACCTCCCCCTCCCTCGGCAACGAGGGGATCGCCCCCTGAATGGTCGCGGCATGGGCCGCGCAACGGTTCGCGAAATCGAGCGCCTTACGAAATCCCTCCTCTGGGAATTCGAGAGTGGACAGAGACTGCGGATGGTGTTTGAGGAGATATGCCTGTAACCCCGCCATTGAGGCATCCCCGCAACCCGTCGTATCGACTGGTTTGACTTCGATTCCTGGGGCTCGGTGGGTAAAACCCTCGGTCCACCCGAAGAGACCCTCAGCCCCTAGAGTCACCACGATGGCTTTCGGGCCACGGGTGGCAATCTTCCGACACCCTCGTTCGAGATCGTCCTCCCCCGACAAAAGAGCTAGCTCTTCCTGCGAGACTTTTAATAAATCGACTCGATCGAGAGGTGCTGCCATTGCCTCGACCGCCGACGCCTCGTCCGACCACAAAGCCGGGCGATAGTTGGGGTCGTAAGTGACAAGAAGGTTCGAGGCTTCGGCTAAGTCCAGACAATGATAGGTCGTGGACATCGCCGGGTCCTGAACCAGCGACAACGATCCGAAGTGGAAAATCTTCGCGGATTCAAAGATCGGAGAGCGCACATCTTCGGGTTGGATGGAAAGGTCGGCCCCCGGATGTCGATAGAACGAAAACGAGGGCACCCCCTTTTTATCCAATGCGACAAACGCGAGAGTTGTCGGCTGCACCTCAGTGACCCCCATCAAAGAGACATCGACTTCTTCGTTTTCCAGAGTCCGACGCAAGAAATCGCCGAACGCATCATCGCCCACCATTCCAATGAATCCCGAACTCCGACCGAGGCGCGAAAGGCCCACAGCCACATTCGCAACCGCTCCACCCGGTTTCCTAACAAAAGTTTCCGACTCGACCAGCGGTTGCCCCGAGGGAGTTGCGACAAAATCGATCAGAATCTCTCCCATGCAAAGGACCTCAGGTGGTGCCTTCTTCATGTACTCCCTCCTTGATGAAACCATAGTGTTCCAACCCTTCGATAATGCCCTCAGCGTACTCTCTCTGTGCGAAATAGATCGGTCCCGATGCGCGTCTGAGACCTTCCATTTCAGGGTCATGATTGGCAACCACAATTCCCGCGGTCTTGCCCACAAGCATGTCCCTGTCATTTCCCGAATCGCCTGCTGTGGCGATCTTTGCGAGTGGGATTTTCCATTTTTTCGAGAGATAACGGATGGCTTTACCCTTCGAAGCTCGACTAGAGAGAATGTCGACATAGGTGCCATGCGACAGGATTAGATTATAATTGGCTTTCGCCTTCGTGAGTTCATGATGAATCAGAGGGATGGCCTCCGCAGGGGCAATTTCTTCATCAAGGTCATAACTCACTTTAAACTCACGTTGCGTTTTTTCATCTTCTTGAAGAAACAGGAAAGGAAGTCCGTCGAGTGCATTCCGGATTCGTTCGGGCCTCCATTTCGATCGGAGGCTACTGGCCCATCCTTTATCCGGGAAATCTCCCATGCCATAATAGATCTCTGTACCGACAGATGAAATAATCGTATCGATAGTCTCAATCCCACTCTCTTTCAATGCCTCAACAGCACTTTCCAAATAGCGTCCGGTTGCGACACCGAAGCCCAATGTTTCCTTGTACTCATCCAGGATTAGTTTCAGGTTTTCCAATGAAGCATCATCGCCCACTAATGTGTTATCGATGTCCGTGATGAGGAGTCCGGATAAGGAACCTAGCCTCTTCCCATGCGGTTCACCTTTAGGAACGGTTTGAACAAACGGGGGGGTCGCCGATCCAACCACCTCGGTGACACATTCAATGTATCGCTTACAGTGTGCCTCCCAGGTGTAGTGCTCTCTCACCTTGTTGATTCCGTTGGTGGAACAACGCTCCCAATCCTCCCTCGAAGTCAAAAGCTTTTTGAGAGCCGCCCCTATCTGTTCATAGTCCTCTACATTGACAAGGATTCCACTCTCGCAATTCTTTACGATATCCTGAGGTCCACCATTTTGGGTGCCGACAAACGGTAGTCCCGCCGCGGATGATTCTAGGAATGTCAGTCCAAAGGGCTCGACAAAAGCCGCGTTGACGAAAACCCCACCCGAGGCTGCGGCGATTCGGTAGAGTTCGGGAACTTCCGATTCGGAATCGTGACGTTTCGGGATCGCGATGTGACCATAGAGATCATATCGATCCATCATCAGGAGGATATCTGTGAGAACCGCTTGCTCGCTGTCTCCCAAGGCCTCAATGTCTTTTCGTATCCCCGCAAATACGGCGAGATTGGCGAGGGCTTGCAGCTCTTTGTCTTCCCCATAGGCCTTAATCAACGCGCCAATGTTCTTGCGCTTATCTGGACGACACAACGCGAGGAGGAGTGGGCGATCCTGATGGAAATGAAACCGCGACAACTCATGGGACATCCGGACGCGCGCCTGCTTGAATTCGTCGGAGATCTGGTCATATGAGAGATCGTATTCGTAGTAGGGAAAAAATCGCTCGAGCTCGATGCCAGGGGGGACGATCTGGAAGTTCACATTCTGCCAGTTTTCATAGCGTGCGTATTGGTGGTCTCGTTCGTGATTTGTGCTGACGACCACCAAGTCCGCATTTGAGAGGGAGTTCTCTTCGGCAGTGATTCTTTTGTCCATGTTGAATTCATGGTTCGCTTTTTCGTTTGACCACCCCTCTTCGAGGAGATAGGCCAACTTGTCCCGCCCCAAAGAGTGCCCGGTGAAAACAAAGGGAACACCGAATGCTTCCGCAACATCCCTCGCTACATATCCCGCATCCGCATAATGGCCATGCACCAGGGCGGGTGTCTTGCCCTGCTCCCTATTGAAGGAAATCAATGCATCGACATACTCATCCAAGAAAGGCCATAATTTTTCCTTTCGGAGATAGGTTCCTCCACCACACGGCAGGCGGACAATGCGGCATTTCGGTCCGAGTTCCTCAATCGGTTCCGAGTAGTCCGATGAAACTCTCTTATCACGGATCTGACGGGTGAAGAGGTCCACTTGGTCGATCTCATCGAAGGTCGACAATGTTTTCGCGAGTTCGAGCACATACCGAATCTGTCCACCTGTATCAGCGTCTCTTCCCATCTCGATCTGTTTCCCTCTAATCAGACCGTGAAGACTAATCAATTGAACGTACATCTTTAGGCTCCCTTTATCATTTCTCGAGCGCGCGGGCGGTAAACTGTATGGTATAGAGTGTGAATGTAGCGGTCTAATGAGGACCGGTTCATCACATTCAAGGAATCCCAATAAGAATACAGGTTTGTCAGGCTCAGGATCTTACTCGCATGACTGGACCAGGTGAAATGGGACCGGACCCTCTCGATTCCCTCATTCCTACGGGATTCCCAGACACCGTTGTCACTGATGATTCGATGGATTGCATCGGCAAACGCTTCGTGATCGTTCGGGTTTTCGACCTCCCCGGAAATCCCGGGCTGTACAATTTCAGCCGGTCCTCCGAAACAAGTCACCACAACGGGCAGTCCGCACGCCATCGCTTCAATAACAGTGAGACCGAATGTCTCCATCAGTGCGGGTTGGACAAAGACCCCATTCATATCCGCCACCACCCGATAAACTTCTCCCGTCTCCACCTTATCGAGCCGAGCGCCTCTCCAACGGAACAACCCGTCTAGATTGTAACGCTCCCACAAACTATAGATCCCGTTGATCTGTTCGATTTCCTCGAGATCGTTCGACCGGGAGGCATCCGTCTCGGAGGAGATGATGACCAGGTTGGCTTTCTTTCTCAGTCTCTTGCTCTTCCCATACAGTTCAACTAATCCCGCAAGATTCTTGACTTTGTCGATTCGCGACATGGCGAAGATGACCGGTCGATCTGGATTTTCCAAACGTCCAACGGACCCTTCGCCCGGATCTCCTCCGAACGTGGTCTCTAGGAGGTGTTTCCTAACCGCCTCGACACGTCGGTCTTTCTCGGCGGCTGGATAAAAGTGTTCTTCATTAACTCCTGGCGGGACGATGTTGTATCTCGCCAGTCGAGGGTCGAGTCCCGATTCAACCCGGTAGAGACCAGGCATCGAATAGGTTTCATAGGATTCGAACATCCCCATTTCGGTATCCGTCCCTCCAATTTCACGGAACGAACTGGTGATCACGAAATCCGCTGAATTGTACGAAATCAGATCGGCGGTGAACTGGAGAGAGAAGTGATAGTCCTGTTCCATGTCGGCCCAACGCAAATCACTGAAAAGATATTTTGTTTTTTCAAGCGCATGGACAGCCGCACAGTGAGTCGTTCCATAAACTTCGGATAAGAGATGAGCCACTAGGTTGCCATCGGAATAATGGCCCACGATCAGGCTGGGGATCCCCGGGAATTCCGCTAGCACGGCCTGCTTGGCTTCATCCGCGAAACCCTCGAGGTAAGGCCAAATCTGAAACCGGGAAATATGATGAGGGATGATTTCTCCCTCCGGATTCCGGAAAGGAACACGAAGGATCCAAACATTCTCCGTCCCATGAACTTTCTCCCGAACCTGGTTACAAGTCGTATTCTCCGCATCAGTGATGAGCCTGGTCAGAATGACAATCTTGGGTGTGACCTCCAACCCTGATTCTGAGAATTGATCTTTGAGTTGTCTCTCGAGAGAGCGGGCTTGATCAAGCACATAGGTGACCTGTCCTCCCGTATCGGGTTTTCCCAAAACATTCTCTTGGGCGAACCACCCGTGGGGTGAAACCATTAAGATGTTCTTGACCAAGGGCAACTTCCCTAACAGACGCGCCACGTGGTCTGGGTCGGCCGATTGGAGAACTTTCTCTAAGAGTCCTATGTTCTTTTTGATTTCACCGACATCCGCCCCCCATCCCGGCTCGAATCCACATCGCCTCAATTCGTGTGCGACTTCCTCATAAGGCGCCTCATCTGGATAGTCACTCAATAGGCTCCGGGACTGTTCGAGGTCCTCTTGAAAACTCTCATACCGCATTTGATGGTCATTAACAAAAAGTGGATAACTGTCGAGTTCAAACTTACCGAGAAATTTGAGAAGGGCGTTCTGAAAACGATCCCGGTTGCTGTAGAGCTCGCCCGATAACCGTCGGTTGAGAACCGCCATACCGGTACCCATTTCACTTGGGTCGACCACTTTCGGAAAGGATTCGTAGAAAGACGAGAAGTCGATTGTCAATCCCCTCTTCGAAGCCATCTCATGCCCTTGTACATACTCATCCTTGGCGATGAGATACTCACCCGATGTGACTTGTTCGAACTCGGTTCCTTCCGGATGAAGTCGATTGTATCTCTTGATTCCAATCCGGGGACGTAGAAAAGCGTAGGCGTAGTCACCAGTAAGGATGATTTCCTGACATCCTCGGTACAGTTTACGAAACGATCTCAATATCTCATCTTCCGCGATAGACTCTCGTTTCACAAACTCTTCAATCTTTCGGGAAACCTGATCGGTAAGGAAGATGGATTCATCCTCGCCTCGCAATGAAAGGTAGAACCTCTTCGCCAAACGAACCAATTCCGTCTGTTCGGATCCGGGTGTATCTCGGTTCGGCCAAGGTCTTTGCTTGCTGGATGATGGGACGGCCATAAATTTTCATTCCTTTTATTGCAGTTTTTTTATGAGTCGATTTTCAGAATCCTGGGGGGTGAACTCCTTCCAACTCTCATTCTGCCACAGACCGAAGTTGCACGAGCGCGGAAAATTAATAGATGAGTATTGTCCCCATTGATCTGAAACTCATGTCTATATTTTGAAGTCTAACAAATCGCTCTGTATTTTCTCCGCCTGGTTCCGTTGGCTTGAGAATCACAATATCCAATCTTCGTCCACTTTTCGGGTGACTCTTCTTGTGGCAGGGCAGTTGAGGTCGATGGACACCCTTCAGACGAAGTTTGTTGGAGGTCCTCATGACCACGAGAACTCGCCAATCAACTATAATCTAAACAGAGCGGTGAGGGGGAAAGCGAATCAATGAAGAAATTTTTTTGGATAGAATCATTTTAAAGACGATTATAAAGATCATGCATTTCATTGTCAACAAACCTATGGGTGTTCAATCGAATTGCATATCGACCTGTTCAAAGAGCGACCTCTCGCCAAGGTCTATTGCGAGAATCTATTGCGAGAATAGACCTTGGCGAATACGTTAAACATCTATTGAGATTGCATACGGCTCACGATAATGCCCGCGTGCTAAAGCGTCCGCTTC
>JAJDBZ010000538.1 GCA_029261095.1 Candidatus Omnitrophota bacterium
TTTTACCGGGTTCACCGCACTGTGTTCATGGCTCGCGGTTTCCCACTGGGTCCCCCGGTTCAAGACGCCTTACGCTTGGCCAGTCGGATTGATTCTGATTTCGGCAACCCTCTCGACCCTTCGCGCCGTCAACATGGCCGAGGGAATCGGATATCTCTTCGCCATCTTCGGATCGGCAGTCTTCTTCTTCCTGGCATCTCAAGTCTTTAACACATCGAAACGGATCCATGTGGTCGTCCTCACCCTCGGTTTAGTGGCAGTGGTGCTGTCGATGTATGGACTATGTCAGGCCTATCTCCTGCTGCCCGCGGAATATGTATACGCTCAGGATACTCGCTCCCCAGTCTCCACAATCGGTAACAAGAACTACGCCGCCTATTACTTGGATTTGGCGATTCCTCTCATGCTTGCCCTCGCAGTCTGCAGGCGTGGCCCCAAACAGACGCTGGTGGCCTTGGCCATCTTTTTCATCTGTCGCTGGCATTTCACTCTTTGCGACACTCGCGGCGGGACGATCGCCATGACTATTGGGATTCTCACCACGATTGGGATCGTCGCGTATTTCCACGGTCGGCGATTTCGGTTGCTGCTCTACGCTGTCTTGTTGGAACCGCTGCTATGGGCCGCGATGTCGACCGCGAAGATCACTTATGGAGACGCCCAGAGTTGGGGGGCGACGCTGCAGAGGCCAGAGTATTTCAGAAAGATCAGCCAAGCGCTTCGAGACAACCTACCCGACGAACTTTCACAGGCTCTTCCTATTCTGCAACAAGTGTTTACGAAGGCGAATGAAGTCGCCCTGGGCGTCAATGTCCGGACAGGGGCCCTAGTTTTTGGTGTTCTGATTGCTCTTTCGATTTTTTGGTTTCTGGTCCAGTTAGGAAGGGATTGGAAAACGCACCTCGGCGCAGCGGTCGGCCTCGCCTTTCTCCCCTATCTCTTCGCAATGATGACAATGCCTAACCTTGCAGATCAACGGGGAATGGCGGTCAAGGTGGTTGAGTACGCTCGTAGCTCCGATGACCTGCAACTCGGTGCAAACAGTGACGTGATTGTCCAGCTTCTGAATCGATACAAGACTGAATTGGTATCAGCGGCACACGATTACAACCAACTCTTTTTAACGACTCATCAAGGCGTGGCCGCGATGATGTCCCTGACCCTATTCATTATTATGGCGGTGTTTCTGCTCTATCGTTACTACGATGACCCTGAGGACTGGTTGCCGGGGATCGTAGTTGCGGGAGCGATTGGCGGCTGGTTCATCTTGTTCTTGTTCCTTTGTCCGGGCGAATCTATTGCCGCCAAAATCGGTCCGCTCGATACGATTTGGACCAAGAGCCTTCGATTTCTCCACGAGGACCACCCTGGAATCGGTCTCTTTTTCACCTCAATCAGCTTCGCCTTCTATTCCGTTATCGGGCTCATGACCGCGATCTTCGTTACACAATGGATTCCAGCGCACATCCCCAAAGAGAAAGCCTGGGAGATGGGTGACTTGGCGAAATGGTACGCCCGATTTGGAGTGCCGATTTTCGTCCTCGTTCTCTTGCTGATGTTTTTGAGCAGTGATCGAGTCGGGAGCGCTGCAACGGCGGCTAAAGAAAAAATGCAAAGTGAAGGATTGGTCGAAGGAATGTTCGAAGGAGCTCACCGCTTCTTCAACACCAAAGATCAGGACGATCGGATGCCTCGCGATGGGGCCATCGGTTTCCGTCTCGAAATCTACCAATCCTGTTTCCGTAAGATTCAGGACAGTTGGAACTGGCTACTCGGGATCGGACCTGGCAACTTCAAGGTCGTTCATCCTTATCCCCAATTCGAAACGGCGCTGGAGAGGCGCATCCTTGGGAAAGAGGTTTTGGGAAGAAAGGCGCACAACGATTTCCTCGAGGACGCGGTGGAGAACGGGATATTCGGATTCTTGGGATTGGTGTGGATGTTTTCGCTGACGGGGTATCTTCTTTTTTCGACTCTGAAACGTATCCATCCCCCCCGCGATGGGACGGATGTATTCATGAATACCATCACCTGGGGGTTGTGTTGCTCGATGGTTGCGATCTTGATCCACGCGCAGTTTGAAGCCCCCTTGCTCCAACCGGCATCGACTTATCCCTGCTGGTTACTCTTTGGTATCGTCTTTCAACTTTACCGAGTTCAAAAGGTCAGGAGTGCGAGGGCGGTTGCTGGTCTCCCTGGTGTCTTGCGGGCTGAGGAAGAGGGCCTTGAGTCTGTCTCATCCGAATACAAACCCCTTCCCTCCGCCGCAGTCTATGAGCAACCCCCGGTTAGACCGGTCCCCAAACCTTTTTCCAGTCTTACTTCTCCCTCAATTGCATGGCCATGCGCACTGATCTTGATTACCCTGATTACAGGTAGCGTCTTGATGAGACAGTTTGTCGGCGAAATGTGGCTCCGCTGGGGAATGATTTTTAGCCAGGGGGGCGTCGAGAGGTTCTCCGATGTTTTCCAGTGTATGGAGAAAGCTGAGGATATTTATCCTCAGCAGATGGAAACCAATTACATTCTTGGACGTTACTGCATAGACGCGACACAGAAAGCACTACCCGTCTGGGAACAACTCCATGGTCCTTCCAAAGATATCCCCAGTGTCAAAGAGGCCGCGGAGAGGCAAGCTGCGGAACTTCGGACCCGATATCAGCTCGATGCGAATAGGGTGATCGAATACGCTGAACTGGGTGTCGAGGTTCACCAACGCGATATTTTCATGAACCCCAACTACAAGTGGGCCCACAACAACATGGGGGTACTTTGTGACAAACTCTCTCAGGTTTACGAGATCAAAGCGAGGGCCGAGCCAGATTCCGAGAAAAAATTGGATTACCAAAAACTATCCCAGGAGTACGAAGAAGAATCGAGAAATTGCTACCGTAAGGCGCTCGAGATCGACGATCTTCAGGTCTACGCACTTTTCAATCTTGGAATTGGCGCCTACCGCGATGGGAATCTGGAGCGGGCAGTAAAATTCTTCGAAAGAACTCTCCTGGCTGACCCAGGCAAGGGGGATGTCAATCTCTTCATTGCTCGATGCCGTTTGGCCAATGAAGACTTATTGGGCGGAGTCGAGGCGTGCAAGGCGATGTTTGAGTGGGAAGAGCGGCATCCGAGAAATAAGAACCGAAGAGAGGGTGCACCCGAAGTCGCCATCATCAAAGCTAACGAACGCCAGGAGCTCGAACAATTGCTCAGCCAAGTGGCCAGATTATCGCTCGCGAGCAACGATCTCTCAGCCGCTCGCATGGCCGTGGAAACTCTGATCGAACAGGTGGACCGTTGCGAGTACTTGCCTCTCCTGGCTCGGGTGGAAGCAGATTCCGGGAATCCGAAACAGGCCATCCTCTTGGCGAAAGAAGCGAACCAAGATTGTGGCCGTCAGGCGCTGTCGGCCGAGTCCTACTATGCCCAGGCCAAGGCGCATTGCGAATTGGGGGAAGCGACCCCGGCACTGCAAATTCTTACAACCCTGATGGCCGACAATCAAGTAGGAAAACACTTCGTCGATTTGATTCGGTCCGATACCGCTTTTGACCTCCTCAAAGATACCCATTTTTATCGCTCGAAGATCTTGGATATTTCCGCTCGACCCGATCCAACGGAAAAACCTGCTCCAGGTATTGCACCCAAATCCGCCACACCCTCCCAAGAGGAGATGCCTGAAGAGCAGCCGGGTTCCCCGCAAGAGTCGCCTTGAGAACTCATTTCGATTCCCTGGAACCTTTCCATTCGTTTGACCTATTCGGTGCTTACCGGCGCCGGTATAGTAAAAGGACGATGATAGGATTAATCCAAGACTTCTCATTTCGGTCGCTTCCGTTCTTCGCGCTCTGGTTGTTTATCACTATCGCCTTGACCTTTTTCCCATCGCCCAGTTTCTCCGGACCCGTTCTCCAGATTCAGAAGGTGAAGGAGCTGGTCGATGAGGTCGGGAAGGAAATGGACCGTCTGGAACAACAAGCGACCGATTTCATCAACCAAGCGACAGAGACCATCAAGTCCGCGATTGTGAAGTCTTCGGCGACCGAAGAATTGACCTCGGAGGGAGATCCGGGAACTGTCGATTCGAGCGTCTCTAGCCTTTCGGTATCCGCCTCCGCACCGGTGGTTTATACACTTCCGATTGAAGGCCAAGTCCGTCCCATCATGATGACTCTCTTCCAGCGAGGACTCCAGGAGGCCGAAGCTCAGAATGTGGATTTGGTCCTTTTAGTCATGGACACTCCAGGGGGCGAACTCGCCATTGCCGAGGAGATATCGAGGAACCTTCTCGAATGCAAGGTGCCGACAGCGACATACATTCTGAACGAGGGCCTTTCGGCGGGGATGCTGATTGCCATCTCCACACAGAAGACTTACATGAAAGACATCGCCCTTGTGGGTGACTGCCAACCCATCTTTGCTGGGGCGGGTGAGATCAAGGAAGCACCCGAAAAAATTCTCACTGTGGTTCGGGAGTACGGCGAGCGAGCGGCGAAGAAGAACGGTTATCCGGTTGATGCCGTGCTCGCGATGATTGATGAGAGCCTCGACTATTCGAGCCCCGATGGAGAGATCCGCGCCGCGACCGGTCAACTGTTAACCCTACGAGCGGAAGAGGCGGTACAGATCGGATTCGCAAAAGCGATATGTTCCGGGACTGGGGAAGTGTTGGCGCATTTAGGACTCGAGAACGCCCGAGTAAAGAGGTTTGAGAAGAATTGGGCGGAGGTCATTGCCGCCTTTATCGCGAGTCCATCGGTGGCCAGTCTCCTCACATTGATTGGATTAGCGGGATTGTTTATCGAGTATAAAACTCCTGGATTCGGCTTCCCCGGAGGTGTCGGACTGATCGCTCTCGCCCTCGTTTTCTGGGGGCATTCGATCGCCCATCTCGCGGGGCTCGAGGGAATGGTTCTGTTTTTTATAGGGGTTGCTTTACTCGCCATCGAAATCTTCCTGATCCCGGGTTTTGGCGTTTTCGGGATCGGTGGGCTAGGACTGATGCTGATTGGCCTCTTGGTTACTTTTGTCACAGTCCCCTTTGACAGTCCTTTCTTTGTTCCGTCCATTCACCTTTCCATTCCACTCGCCCAGATTGCGGTCGCATTGGTGGGGGCGATCGGCTTAGCGCTATTGGCTGCCATTTATTTACCCAATGTCCCAATCCTGGAGCGTTGGGGGATCTCGCTTTCGACCGAGCTTAGTGCCGCCAGAGGATTCAGTTCCCATGTCCAACCCCTGGAAGCCGAACTTGTGGGTCGTGTCGGCACCGCCCTCTCTTCTCTAAAACCGGGAGGACTTGCGAAGATTGGCGGGAAGCGAATCGATGTGGTGACCGAGGGGGATTACATCGATTCAGGCGATAAAATTCGAGTGGTCGATGTGCGAGGTATTCAGGTCGTCGTTAAGAGGGAGACTCCACCCGTATGACCCTCACCGCGATCATTGGTTTTATCATTATCGGATTCATGCTGTTGTTTTTCGAACTTTTTCTCCCCGGAGGAATCGTCGGGTCAGTTGGCGGTTTTCTGATTGCGGTGGGAGTCTATGGGACCTTTCAGACGTATGGGGCGACGTGGGGGTTGCCGGTTTCACTTACTTGTTTGATTGGTGTTATCGGGTTCATCGTTTGGTGGGCGAAGTATTTCCCCGAAACCAGAATCGGTGGGATTTTTAATCTCCGCGCAGAAATATCAAAGGCTTCCGGGTATGTTTCCCAGGACGCCGAAGAATCGAAACTGTTGGGGAGGCGGGGAGCAACTGTCACCACTCTTCGACCTTCAGGAGAAGCGGAAATCGACGGCCATCGGATTGATGTGATTTCGCAAGGTGGGTTCATCGAAAAGGGGGTGGTTGTTGAGGTGGTGGAAGTCGATTCCAATCGGATCGTAGTCGCCATCCCCGAGGTCGCTCTCCCCAGCGAATCTCAATTGTCATAGACAAAATGGAAAAAGTTATAGAGACTCCCCCGGTATCGGTGGGTGGTTGATTCTTTGAATGAGGAGGCGTCGAGATGGACCCCGTAACGCTTTTTGTGATTATTGGAGTTTCGGTTCTATTCCTGTTTTTCCTGTGGATCGTCCCGCTGCGGTTGTATTTCGCGGCACGCTTCACGGGAGTGCGGATTGGAATTGGCGAACTCATCGGAATGAGGATTCGGAGGGTTTCCCCCGCGACTATTGTGGAATCGAAAATTGTCGCTCACAAAGCGGGACTCTCGATCGCGACTGATTTTCTTGAGGCGCATTACCTGGCGAACGGAAACGTCATCACTGTCGTCAAAGCCCTCGTATCGGCAGACAAAGCCAATATCCCCCTGAGTTTCGAGCGAGCCGCCGCGATTGACCTCGCGGGCCGAGACGTTCTGGAAGCGGTCCACACCTCGGTCAATCCCAGGGTCATTGACTGCCCGCGATCCGATTCCGGGACCGCGATGCTGGACGCGGTGGCTAAGGATGGGATCAGGCTCCTCGTCAAAGCGCGTGTTACTGTCCGCGCCAACCTCGATCGCCTTGTGGGTGGAGCCACCGAGGACACCATCATCGCCCGCGTGGGGCAGGGAATTGTCAGCGCCATTGGTTCATCGCCCACTTACAAGTCGGTTCTCGAGAATCCGGACTCGATCTCGCGCCGAGTCCTCGAAAGTGGACTCGATTCACAAACCGCCTTCGAAATTGTCTCGATCGATATCGCCGACATTAGTGTGGCCGGTATGGGTCAGGTAGCGAATGTCGGCGCGCAACTCGAGACCGAACGGGCCGAAGCGGACAAGAAGATGCGTCAGGCAGAAGCGGAAGGACGCCGGGCGATGGCGGTGGCTACCGAACAGGAAATGATTGCGAAGACGCAGGAGATGCGTGCGCGGGTGATCGACGCCGAAGCTCAAGTTCCGCTCGCGATCGCTGATGCGTTCCGTAGCGGGAACTTGGGTGTGATGGACTATTACAACATCAAGAACATTCAAGCAGACACCAAGATGCGAGATTCGATTGGCCAGTCCGACGAGGATGAGTCGACAGAAGAGGAGAGCGGTTCCGAAACGTAATAATGGATGAACTCATCAAACTGGTAACGTTTCTGGTTTTCTTTGGCGTTTGGATATTGAACGCGGTCAACCAGGCAAAGAAACGGCGAGAACAGGAACTCGAAGATGTCTTCGAGGAAATGGACGATGAGGAATCGTTCGACTTCCCACAACAGCCTGTGGAGAGGACCAGTCAACCCGCGCCACCTCCGGCAAAGAAATCCGGTTGGGAGGATATTCAGCGCGAACTTCGTAAAATGCTGGAGGAGAATCACCCCTCCGAGGATACCTCTCTGCCAGCCCCAGTTAGAGAGCCTGCTCCGAGCCCTCAACGAAAACGAGTTCCTGCAGCGCCCGTATCACCTCGCCCACAACCGGTGCAGAGGCAATCTCCTGTTCTAGAATCGCCTTCGCGTCAGGCTCCAGTAACAGTGGCGTCTCAAAAACGGCAGAGAAAATCGGCTCCCGTAACCCAACGTCCCACCGGCCAAAGGGGAGCGACCACTCGCACGAGCGCGCGGGTGAGTCAGCCCATGCGAGGAACGAAATCCTCTCGAAAGAAGGGGAAGTTCCGACGAAAATTTCCACATCTCCATCCCAATCCGATTGCAAATGCAGTTGTCTTGAGTGAAATTCTAGGAGGCCCAAAGGCGGCGATCCCATTCAAAAGGGGATTCCACGGGCCTCAATGAAGGTGTGGATGATGGGGAGTCACGCTTAAGGCGAGGGAAGCGCGACTCCCCCTGAAATTTCGGAGCCGGTCCATCGAAGAGCAGATTCCTTGCCAATGCTATAAGACTAATTGTATCAATGGGTTAGGCATCGTTGGTCACTTTTGAGAGGGTTGTTTAAGGGAAAAAGCCGAAAAGAGAATTGGGCAATGAAGGTGAAGTGTTTGTCTAGGATGATAAACTTGTTATGATTGTATAAGAGGTTAAACTTGAAATGTCTGAGTCAGAAAAAATCCTTACACCGGAGACGGCGGTCGATCTGGTGTACGAAATCGCGGAAGATATCCATTCGTTAAATCAACCATTGACTACACTCTTCGGTCAATTGGATCTCTTGGAGTTTAAGACGAGGGGTTCAGAACACACTCCCCAGATATTGAAGTGCCTTTCACAGGCCGAGCGCCTGTCGGAAATGCTAACCCAAATGGCCCACAGGTATCCCAGGAAGCCTTCTGAAGATTAAGTCTTTAATTGCAGCAGGATAGACAGGGCGCTCTGTTTTCCGGTCGCGCCGACATCGACCGGTGGCCCGACACACGATGGACACCCTCGCTCGCAATCGCATTCGCGCACCAAATCGAAGACTGATGTCCAAACGGTTGTCTTCAGTTCGAAAACTCTTCGCGCGATTCCCACCCCTCCGGGGTAATAGTCATAGAGAAAGATGGTGGGTTTCTCCACAAAGGGCGACTTGACCATCGGAACGCTTCGAATGTCTCGCGGATCGCACATTACATGGAGCGGGGCGACACTTGCCAGAGCGGAGGCCAGCGCCCGTATCCCTCCTCCGAGACTCAGACCCTGTACTTTCAATGCCTGGTCTAGCCAGGGTTCGAAGGAGATCCAGTACGCTTCGGTCTGAAGTTCCTGTTCGGGGAGATGGACCTCGCCAAACCCGACATTCTCATGGGTTTCGAAACGGATCTTTTTGTATTTTGCGACCAGAGTTGTGACCGAGACATCGCCCCATTGATGGGTGGCTAAACTGTCAATCGGCTCGATCGGGTCTGTATCGTCACCTCGATTGAGGAAGATGACATTATCCACATCTCGCCCTTCGGAAAGAAGGACCTCTTCACGTGGTTCCTGGACCCCTTCCTCCAGCACTTCCTGTGGAGTTTTTTCACGATTTCCGTCCGATACCACTACTGGTTGAAGGGCACCCTCTCCCGAAGGGAGAGGAACACTCTCTTCTAGGCTGCATTCCAAGACACGGATATCTCGTTTGGTCACCGCATCGGTGTAGAAATCGACTTCTGCCTCGCGGGCGTAAGCGCGTCGATTCTCCCAGTCGAGTGTTTCGATGATGTAGGTGCGAGTTTGGTGGAGGTAAACGGCTTCTTCATGGATCATTTCGGGAGCGCTTGCGAAATCGACTTCACCGAGGACATGGTTGCCTCGCGAGAGATTGAGGATAACGAAATTGCAGGGATCGGCGGTCCGAAGGGAGACCTCTTCGGCGGGATAATTGTCGGAAGAGTAATACCACCGATTCCCCCGATGACGGAGAACGCGTTCTTCGCTTAAGAAGTTCAGGATGGGTTTGATATCGAGGGGACCGAATTTCTCTTCCTCTTCGAAGGGAATTTCAAACGCACCACATTTGATGTGGGCCGACAAGATGAAAAGATTCTCTGGGTTGACGATCCCATGTTCGGGAGAAGATCCGAAGAAGAACTGGGGGTGGTGCGCGAGGTATTGGTCGAGCGCCGAACTGTTCATGACCACCACAATCAGCGACTCGGTAGCACGTCTTCCAGCGCGCCCTCCCTGCTGCCACGTACTTGCAACTGTGCCAGGGTAACCGGCGAGGACCGCAGCCTCGAGTTGGCCGATATCGATTCCGAGTTCAAGGGCATTGGTGCTGACCACTCCACGGATCTTCCCGCTCTTTACATCGCGTTCGATCTCGCGACGTTCTAACGGAAGGTATCCGCCTCGGTATCCTTGGATGACATTCGGGTTGCGTCTCAGGCGGGCCATGATTCGACGGAGGTAAGTGGTAATGACTTCTACGCGCTTCCGGCTGCGGGCGAATGTGATGGTCTGAACATCCTCGGAAATGAGACGAGCCGCGATCCGGGTCGCCGCTTTCACCGAGGAGGCGCGGATGCCGAGTTCAGCATTGATGACAGGTGGGTTGTAGAAAACAACATGCCGCTCACCAGTTGGGGCTCCGGATTCACCAATCAAATCGAACGCCTCTCCAACCAGCTCTTCGACCAATTCTTTCGGGTTGGCGATGGTGGCGGAGCAGCAGATGAACTTGGGGGAGACTCCATAGAACTTACAGATGCGCTTGAGTCTTCTTAGGACATTCGCAAGGTGGCTTCCAAAAATTCCCCGGTAGTGGTGAACCTCATCGATCACAATCGTTTCGAGATTCTCAAAGAGTTTGATCCAATTGGTGTGATGGGGGAGTATGCCGGCATGCAGCATGTCCGGATTGGTGACAACGATGTGCCCGCTGTTTCGGACCGCTTTCCTTGCGTTGGGCGGTGTGTCGCCATCAAATGTAAATACCTTGATGTCCCGGTCGAGTTTTTCCGAAAGCCCATGCATTTCCAGCATCTGGTCTTGAGAAAGCGCCTTAGTCGGGAAGAGATATAGTGCGCGAGCCTCCGGGTTTTCGCAGATCCTTTGGAGGACTGGGAGGTTGTAGCAATAGGTTTTGCCGCTCGCGGTGGGGGTGACCACGACGACATTTCTTCCTTCGAGGCTGATTCTGACTGCTTCAGTCTGATGGGAATAGAGCTGGTCGATTCCGCGTTCCTGAATGGCCGCTACGATTTCGGGGTGCAAGTTGCTCGACCACTCACCATACTGGGCAGGTTTGGGCGGGATGGTCTCCCAATGCGAGACTTGGCTCGCCCATTTTCCATTGGGACGGAAATGGTTCAAAACTTTGTCGAGAGCAGACATGGATTGAAAATAGCCCAGGGGTGGGTGGAATGCGAGGGGATTGGAGGGGGTGGTTTGAATCAGGGAATTCCACGGAAGAGGCCGGAAAAACACGGAAGGGGGTCCTCGGCGACCTTGGGAAACTTGCACGTGGTTTTGGGCTAGTTTCGGTTCACGGTGAAATGCCACTCGAAGAGACGGTGAGGTAGAAAGAGGTAGTAACCAAATTTCTCCCCTGCCGACGCCTCAGACCAGATGGCGATCCCTCTTGATTCGTAAGACAGTTCATTTAGCCGCAGGGACTCAAATTCTTTAGTCACCCGGAATTCGGCCGACCCCGAAATCACTTCCACAATCGCGGCAGGTTGATCGAGCCGAGCCGTGTAGATAAAGCAGGCTTCGGAAGTTCCATCGGTTGCGATCTTATAACCAAACGGCTGGTCTGATCCTTTGGAGTAGATATCCCAATAATCGATATCCAACCGCTCAAACTCCTTTCCAATCGTGAGTAGATCTTGAGGAAACTCCTTGAATAGGGAGTGATAGCCCATTAGGTCGGTTCCAAGTTGTCGCAACCTCCAGTTCAATGTGGTGGGAGCGATTTCGGATCTGGAATCACTGCCGCCGGCGAATATCATGTAGAGAGAAAACAGCACGAGGGGAACTGCCACGCCAATGAATAACTTGGTTGGAGTGGATCGCTGTTCCATGGATTACCCTCCATGTCTTCCATCAATTCCATTGGATTCCGTGCTCAGAAGAAAACCGAAGGGAAATATCATCTCCCTCATTGTAACCGAATTCGGGGATCGGATAGAGCCAAAAGTATGTCGGCCAAGAGATTTCCCAGGATTAACAGCACTGCCCCCATCAATAGGGCAGCGACCACAAGGTACTCGTCCTGAGTAAAAAGTGCCTCGACCACAGTCCTTCCCAGTCCCGGATAGGACATGACCGTCTCCACGAGGACCGAACCGGAGAGGAGGTTCGATATTGAAAAACCAAACAAAGTAATCAGGGGATTGATGGCGTTTCGCACTGCGTGCTTGCCGACCACTTCCGTTTCGGTCAACCCCTTCGCACGCGCGGTCGTCAGGTAATCCGCACGGAGTTGGTCGAGGAGGTTACCGCGCATCTGGCGCATGTAAGTGGCGATTCCCGAACCGGCCAACACCAGAGCAGGGAGGGTCAGGTGGTGCAAAATGTCCAGAGTCTTCCCCCATGCCGATAACGATTCGTAATCGATGGACCGAAGGCCTCCAACCGGAAACCAACCCGTCGCATAAGCGAACAAAAGAGCCAATAACGCAAGAAAAACATTGGGTATGGACAACCCCAAGAAAGCGATCATTGAACAGATCTTATCCGAGATCGTGTACTGTTTTGTTGCGGAAAGAATTCCGAGCGGAATTGCGATCATCCACTCGAGGAAGGTGGCGTAGAGCGCCAGAATGAAAGTATTAAACAACCGTTCGCCGATAATGGGGGCGACATCGCGTTTATTCGGAACCGAGTACCCTAAATCGAGTTCGGTAACCGCACCCTTCAACCATGTGAAATAGCGCAGATACCACGGTTGATCGAGTCCATACTTCTCAGACACTTTTTGAATCACTTCATCGGGAATTTGCGGATCGAGTTTCCATGCATCGATCACATTTCCCGGAGCCAATTCGATCAGGAGAAAGGTGAAGAATGGCACCAGTAGCAGGATCGGGATTGCTTGAAGGATCCGTCTGAGAATGTAGGTTTTCATTTACCGTTTTCTGGTTCCCAGAAAAAAGAAAATAGCTGCGGCTGCGACAACCGCGACCAGGATGAGAGAGAGTGATTTCGTCTCTGCCGGTGCCTCAGGGGTTTCTTTGACAAAAATTTCTTCCGCGTTCCAAAGAACTCTTGGGCGAATGATCGTCGGTCTTAGATTGCCGAATTTGTTTCTCACCGCCAGATAGATTTTCGGGTTCACTGTCCATGCCATCGGCTGGTTCTCGCCATAGAGTCGCTGAATTTCATGCCATACCTCGACCTGACCCTCTTCATCGGGTGTCGCCAAGAAATCTTCAATGAGTTGATCCACTTGGCCTTCCCATTCGGTGGCCGGAGACTCTTGATTTGGAAACCACTGGTGAGTCCTGCCCGAAGACCGGTAGACATTCAATCCCGAAAGAGGGTTATCGCTTCCTGTCAGCCCGAGTAAACACGCTTGATAATCGAATGAGTCTGCTATCGCGGTCACCAAGGTATTGAAATCCACCGTTTGCAAGTTGGCATCGAGACCCACCTCTTTCAAACTCTGTTCGATGATGAGTCCGGTGTCCTCTCGGATGTTGTTGCCACGGTTAGTAATGATGCTGAACGAGATCTTGTTTCCTTCAGGATCTTCACGGACGCCATCGCCATCTCGGTCAATGTACTCGATTTCATTTAGGAGCGATTTTGCAGCTTCAGTATCGAATTCGAATTTAGGGATGTCGGGGTTGTACCATTTTCCCATAGCCGGTGAGAGCGGTCCATAAATCGGTTCGGCACGGCCGCGATAAATACTCTTTATGATTGCATCCCGATTGATGCAGTGCGAAACCGCTTTGCGGAAGGCTGGGTTCGTATACCATTTGAGTTCATGAGGTTTTACATACGGTTCCTCTGTATCGGGGTTCGATCCTGTGTTTTGGTTGAACCAAAGGTGGGCGTCCCCGAGAGCGATACCGAGGTCATGGATAGTGAAGTTTCCCGATTCCTCTTTGTCTTTGAATCTCTTGTACTTGCTTGGTTGGATGCCATGGGCATCGGTTTTTCCCGCTTCAAAAGCCACGTCCATCGCATCCAGGTCGGGCACATTCTCAAAAACAACCTCGTTCAGATAGGGTAGGCGTTGCCCCTGTTCATCCTGTTTCCAGTAGTTGGGGTTTCTTTCCAGGATCACCCTCTCCCCGGAGAGGTACTGTTTGAGTTTGAACGGTCCGGTGCCAACTAACTCTTCAGGCGGCGTATCGATCCCCAAAGACTCCGCGAACCGACCTTCCTCATAAGCATTCTGTAGTTTGTGTTTGGGGATGATATCCACCGAGGTCATGATTGCACGTTCGAGAGGTCCATAAAGGTGGGGCAGGGTAATCTGAACGGTGTGGTCATCGACCTTCGAAATCTCGAATTTCTCACCTTGGACCTTCAGAAAGTCTTTTGCAGGATTGATGATGTCATCGTCATAGATAACCTCGAATGTGAACAACACATCATCGGCGGTGAAGGGAGTTCCATCGTTCCATTTTACTTCCTTTCGTAAGTGAAATGTCCAGGTCAGGAAATCGTCGCTATGTTCCCAGGTTTCAGCCAGTTCAGGGACGAGTTCCTGTCGAATGGGGTCGTATTCGATCAGTCCTTTAAAAATATTGTCAATGACATCGGTTGATGAAGTTTCATTGGAGGTGAGTGGATTAAATGATTTGGGATCGCCCAATGAGGGGATGACTATCCGCCCTCCCGGTTTGCCTATTTCAATTCCGGTCACTGTCTGAATTTCATTCTCTTGGGCAGGGACTCCCGCAGGGAGAATGAATATTGATAGTGTTAACGTAAATAGTACAAAGATTCGGTGAATCATCGATATCGACTCTCGCTTTCCATAAATCCGACTGACCTAAAATTACCATACTTCGGAAAACCATACAGGTCCCGAGCTGAAACTGATTCCTAGTAAATGAAAAACCCCCGATCGATCGAAATCGAGCGGGGGTTTCGTTGTATATTGGAATTTCAATCAGAATCCGAGGAGTTCTTTTTCAATATCTTTCATCCGGTCGTACTCACTATCGGTGGAAGAGAATTCCATATTCGATTCTACTTGCGAATCCTCGAAATCGAGTTCGATAGTCGGTTCCTGACTGATGATCTCTTCTCGGAGGACTGGTTGGCTCACCACTCTTTCCTCGATGATAATCGGTTCGGGCAACTGTAAGGGTTCCACACTGGGCGGGAAGGTTTCATGATTGAGAGCTACTACTTCCTTCCGATCGATCGTTATGGTCGGAGCCTCATCGGCGAACTGCCAATTGTTCGAATCCACCACGGGTTGTTCGAGCTGGGAACCATCCATTTCCGCCACTTGGTGTGCACGTTGGGCGATCGCGGGATCCAAGCCGAAATGAGAAAGTATATCCGCATCGCTCATAGTGGACCATTGATTAGAGGCGACACTTCCACTGGTCATTCTTTCGGGCGCTGGGCTTGGGGACCCTACTTCCATCTGAACCGCAGGTCCGGTGTCATAAACAGAGGCCATTGGTTGAAGATCCATTCCCATTCCTGGAGAACTTGAAACCTCTCCCATTGGCTGCCCGGAATAATTCATTCCGGCCACGGAGGGGACTGGATTCGGGATCCCAAAGTTTCCGCATCCCCCGAAGATTCCCCGACGGTTTAGCATACCGGGACACCAGGCATAAATCGGCGAGAGTACGGTGTATTTCAATCCGGTATTCTGGTAGATGTTCGGATCCATCGAGAGTGGGATATCGGCACAGGTTTCCGCCATTGCGAAATACTCGTCAGCCGCCTGTTGCGAGAAGAATTGATGAATGTTGACCATCCGTGTCATCCAGCAATCCAAGTGAATCATCATCGGACTCAGGACAGGCAACCATGGTTTCTTCTGCTCCGAAACGACTTCGCCCTCGTATCCAATCAAGTAATCCAAGGACCCGGTCCCGTCATCCGCCTGGACGATACGACCATATTCGACCACCTGCTCTTGAGCAAAGAGCGGCGTAACAACCATACAAAATAATAGGGTCGGGAAAGCCCACCCCAATTTATACCTCTTAGCAACCAATTCCATTTTCCCTAGTTGTTCCTTCCTGCTTTCAAGCGGGTTAGAATCTCTCCGTTTAATTTGGAAACCATCCCATTCCAGTACACGCACTAATATATACAAGTTATCGGCTGAGGTCAAAGCAATCTGCAATTCTTCTTTAGATCCCCTGAGGGAAGAACCGGTTTGATCTTACTTTTCTCACCCAATGATTGGAAAATGCTGTGTATTGGTAATGTCTGATTTCGAATTAAAGTCACTTAGTTCTGGATCTTAACCTCTTAGTTTTCCTTGACTTACCGGTTCTTTGTTCAATATGATAAGAAAAGACCGATAAGGGATGAGGGACAGGGAGTTTTAGGGCGATTGTACAAACGCTTTTACTAGAAGAAGGGGGGATCGGCGACATGGATGTCAATACGATCTACCAAGTCAGTCATCTCGATGCATGGCAGGGATCGATGGGAACCGGGGCCGGTTACTTCGACTTGCCGCGTCAAAAGAAACAGTCCGAAGAGGATGACGACAACCCGGATAAGAAAAAACAGGGGGGCGAGGGGATTACGCAAGACTCCTCGGGAATTGTCCACATCGATTTGATCGCTTAGTTTCTCTGTCCGCTATTGAGCGTCCTCACCTACGTTCCGCATTAATCACCGGTCCATCAGGGTCATCGTAGTTGAATGTGAAATTAGGTCCGGAGATTTTGGCGTTGTAGGCGGTCACCTGTTCGGGTCCTGTGGGAGTATTCACATCGAAGACAATGTTACTCCCTTCCACTTTGTAGGTCCCATCCAATTGAAACGTGACCCCTCCCTCACGATTGACAACAACCCCTAATCTCCCATTCGGATAAAAGTTGAAGGTTGCCGGAGAGCCCTCGAACAAGAAGAACCACTTGCCGGACAATCCCTCTTCGAGGGCAGTATCGATTGGAGTTTGAACCTCAGGTTGATTGGAGTTGGAAACAGCAGGTCCGCTTTCTTCGGGTGTACCAGCGAGAAAGGGATAGGACTTGGGGTTGCTGTACATATCGAAAGCAAGGACTCCGACAGCCACCAGAGCGCCAACTGCCGCAATCATCTTGAAAGGGATCTTGGACTTCGCCGCACTTTTTTTTGTCTTTGCGGAGGGAGGGGGTTTTGCTTGAGGGGCTTCGGCGGAAGGAGTCGAATCGGGTTTGTCCGCGACGGTCCCGGGTATCTTGGCCAACATCCCTCTTGCTTTGGCATGATTGGGATCGATTGAAAGGACTTGGTACCATGATTCTGAGGCGCCCACATGGTTCCCCTGTTTGTAAAAACAGGCGCCCTTCAGAAAAAGCGCCTCTGTGTTATCGGGATTCTCAAGCAGTATCGCTTCGAAGATCGATCTTGCTTCATCGAATTGGCCCGACTGAGCGAGGGCGGCTCCCTCTTTCAAACGTTCCGTTTCCACAGTCATCTTGGAAAAACCTCAACTCGTTGGTTAAGACTGAGTATACCTGGAACGGATGGGAATTCTACAACGGAATCGCGCCTCTAGTATTCCTCGAGAACAGCGACTTGATGGATGTAATGTCACGAAAAAGGGCCCGGTTTTCAACTTCCGGGCCCTCATTAGGAGTTTCAATCCTTGCGGATACTTAATCAGTGTCAGGCGAGATGTTGTTCCAGTTTGGAGAGAATGTCCCTCTTCGGCATGAAACCAACGATGCGTTCAACTTCTTCTCCCGACTTAAGCAAGACCAGTGTGGGGATGCTGTTGATGCCGAAAGAGTCCCTGATGGATGGAGCCGCATCGGTATCGACTTTTCCCACTTTCAATTTCCCAACCGACTCGTCCGCGATCTCATCGACGATGGGTGCAAGCATCTTGCAGGGTGGGCACCAAGTCGCCCAAAAGTCGACCAGCACCGGAACATCCGATCCCTTCACTTCGGTATCGTAATTTTCTTCGGTGATCTCAAGAGTATTGTCGCCTGCCATAGCAGTTCTCCCTTCCTGATTCTGATGTTTCGTTTTGTATTTTTGTCTTGACTAAACAACGTGGCAAACGCCATAAGAGTCACGCTCATCAAGTTGTGCAGAAGCCGGACTTTTCCTCAATCAAAAACCGCGAACCTTACAACTCTATACGGCGATCCGCAAGGTCCTCTTGGACGGTGACGTGCCAACCAAAATAGCAAGGAATGAATCAAGATGGGACACCTCTGTCCGACGATGAAGGCTTCTGGTGCCACAGTCGTCCATAAACACTAGGAAAAAGGATCGGACTGCGGGACGAAATATCCAAGGATTTGCCAGATAATCGTGAAATCGAGTCTTTATGTGCCACATTTCTTAAATTGGCACATCTGATGCGGCCCTATTTCATGAGCCTCGTTCGATCTGGTGGACAACCGAGTGAATTGAGTCGCCCCTGGCGGGTTTCACTGGGTGATGTTTGTTATGAGGTGAAATCCCCTTTCGGGTTTCCTATGGAGAAGAGGTATGTCTCGCACGCCAAGCGGTACCGCCGGTCAGTCCTTACGGGGGCAAAAGACTTTGCAAAACTTTCTATTTCCGAACCCAAACATCGCTGGAAATCTTGAGGGTTATGCCCGGTTTATTTTTTCCCGAATTGCATTTCCAAAGAATTCGCCCTGTGCGGTGATCAAGAACGGTCGTTTTTTGCCGAGGGGCGATCTCAACCTTGTCGGCCTGAGAGAACATGCCGAAGGCGAATCGATACTCAGCGTCTCGCTCGCTGAAAAGAAAACCGGCCATACCAAATCTGTTTGCTTCACTCTCGATGAACGTGAATTCACACCGGCGATCGGTCAGGGGGCCCGTATGCTAGCCACCGCCGACCAGGAAGGTTTGTTTGGGCTGATTGAACTCTGCCCGTATCATGCTGTGCGAATCTGGATCTTCTTTGCAAGACCACTTCCGGTCGCTGATGCTCTTTCGAAGGTCAAACAAATGAAGAAGCGAGCATTCCTGTCGAAGCAGGGAAAGATCTTTCCGACGGAGACAGGCGATGACACCTTTCTTGCCCTTCCACCGCATCCCGATCCAAGGACCGGGAAATGGTCCCTCGTATTGACGCTCCCGGAAGCCGAAGCCCTCTTGGATGGTTCGCCCTACGCGGAGATTGGACCCAACTGGAACAATCTCGCCTCGGCTTCCGAGTCCAACGAGGATGATGAAATCGACGATACCCTCATGGAGTACCTCAATGAGTCCTGCAACGAGGGTTGGGGAGACCTGGCTAAAACTTCGAACACATCCGATAACGATTCTGGCACGAAAACCGCGACAACTCCCAGTGGTTCATCTTCAACCACGCCGCATCCTAACCGGGAGGTCCTGGAGAATGCCATGAATGACGACGACCCCGACGAAGGGGGTTCCTCTAATAGCGCTTCAGGTGAAGGGGTCAAGAGAACCCAACCTATTCACCCTATGTCTAACCTTGTCCCCAGTGTCATCGGGAGACTTCTGGACAGTGCTCCGATGGCGATCCCTTCGCCGAGTGGGGTACTCAACGATGTTCTCAATGGCGGGTGGGCTGTCGGCCAGGTCAATCTTTTGGTCGGACCCTCTGGGGAAGGGAAGTCGACCTTATGCGGTTGGACATCCGATTTCTCCGCCAACAATAATATTCCGGTCCTCTATGTCTCCTTCCAAAACACGTGTCAGCAGCTCGCGATGTTTGCGCTCGCTCGAACCGCTCAGATCAATTCAGCGCAGATTGTCGGACGGAAATGGATGGACCCGAACTACGCAAACGCGAACTCCTTGAGCAAGTCGATCATTGGCGCGGGAAGGAATTATTTTCGGACTGGGGATTTCCTGCAGATCCTCGATCCCGAGGGGCCACTCGAAACGAACCGTATCGAAGATGCGATTCGTGAAACGAGGAACCTGGCGCAACTCGGCGAAAATGATCCCATCATGGTCATCATCGACTCAATTAGAGAAGTGATCCCGCAGCGAACCGCGCGGAATCGAACCGATCCCTCCAAACACTCGATTATTCCTCAGGCAATGATGGAGCTCAAACAGGTTGCCACTCGGAATCAGGCTGCCATTATCACCACACTCGATGTGCGCTCCAATAATTTGAACCGGCTGCAGTGGACCCACTCCTCGAATGTGGAAAACGAATCCGATTACTTGTCGGTGACTCCATTCGCGGATGTGGTGTTGCTGCTGGAGAGCCGTGCCACAAGATTGGTTTCTCATGCCGGGGCTGGCGAATTGGATTATACTGAAGAACACAGGCTTCTGGACCCGCTCGATCACCTACTCGAAGAGAGCGGCCACCACCCACTCCTGGCTAAACGAATCCAAGAGATCCGAAAGAGTTACCCGCTTCTCCCGGAAGCAGCTTCGACCTATTGCCGTCTGGCGGTGC
>JAJDBZ010000539.1 GCA_029261095.1 Candidatus Omnitrophota bacterium
ATCGAGACAAGGTGAATCCAACCTCAAGCGGAGGTCTCCGTTCTCGGGAGCCATGAAACTCGGATCGACTCGTAAGTTGTTTTCCGATTCGGGGTATCCGTCGATATTGCTTGTGAAAAGGTGGACGGCGTCGGCATCCAGCGAATAGGTCGCGTCCCAGAGAATTGAATTCGAAATCGTCGCGGTTGCGGCTCGGACTCCGCTTGGTGCCGTGGGGAGGTAGTAGTAGTTCTTCCATTGATTTCCAAAAAAGGAGCAATGGTTGAGGATGATTTCCTCTCCGAAAACGATAGGATTCGACCAGAGCGTATAGGCCCCAGCCACAGCGACGTTTCCGAAAAACATAGAATTGTCGAGTTGGATCACTCCCTTTCCCTCATGGCGGATCGCACCACCTTCCGCCCGAGCATAATTCGACCAATGTCCATACTCCGCGAAGGCTAAGGTAGTGTTGTTTCTGAAGAGAGTCCGCTCACATCGGATCGTTGAGGTCTCATCCAATAGAATCGCTCCTCCGAGGGCGGTCGCTCTGTTTACGTTGTAGGAACCCCGAACTGATGCGGTGGCCGTATTCCCGATAAACTCGGTTTCAAAAATTCGTAAATCCGAATGTGTACAAAAGATGGCGCCCCCGCCGGATGATTCCCTACCGACTGAATCCCCATCCTCGTCGATTTGTCTTGCCGAATTCTGATAGAAGACGCAATCGTGGATTGCCATTTTCGCATCGTGGCAGACAAGCCCCGCTCCATATTGCGCAAGACCTCGGACGATATGCAAGCCATCGAGGCGACAGTCCGACGCCCCGGTAACGACCGGACCGAACACATCCATACCGGTAAGAACCGTTTGGTGGATTTTAGAATTCCTTTCAGGATACTCTCCTCCGCCCACTGACAGCGATTCGTATCCACCATAAAGATCGACACCCGCGTTTAGGACAATCTTCTCGGGGTATATCCCCTCGGAGATGAAAATTGTGTCGCCGCTAACCGACCGGACAACCGCTTCGCCAACCGTTCTGAAGGGAGAATCCCAAGATTCGCCATCCCCCGAAATTGGAACGCTCGAAGAAACATACCAAGAGCGAAAACCAGGAGTTGGTGTGCTTGTCGGAGTCGGCGTATGGGTCTGTGTGAACGTTGGGGAGGGAGTCCAGGTGGGAGTTAGCGGAAGATTCCCTTCCAACAAATGCTCCAATGCCCCCATATCAACCACGTTGCCTGGAAGGTCCGCTCCTACGTTGGGAATGTCGATCTCCCTGGTGGCGCCTTCCAGGTCGAAAGCCGATCGAGAGGCGGTTCCCGAATCGATGGCCGGCGAGTTGGGGGTTAGCCGGTAGTCGCCTTGGGAAGGACTCTCGAAAAGGGGATCGGCGTGAATAACGCCTTCGCCCCCGAGGGTCCCGTCGATAATCGAGAATGACGCCGACAGTTCCCCGCTTCCGCTTTGAACAATCGATGAGGTTCCATTCCAAACAATGGAATTGGTGATCGAAAGTGACTCACCGCCAAAGAACATCCCCGCACCCTCGCCGTCGACTTCTGGAACGTCGTTCCCAGCTACCGTGCAGTTTTCCAAATACACTCTCGCCGCTCCGCCCAGGAAAAAGGCTCCTCCTCGAAAGAGATCTTCGTTAACGATATCCCTCAGACTCAACGGGTCGAGAAAAATCTCATTGTCGGCGACCAAACTGTTGGAGATTTTTACCTTGGCCGATCCCTCGACGGCAACTCCCCCGCCGAGGAAGGAACTATGATAGGGCGATTTGGTGAGGATCTTGTTTCCACGAACCGACGTTCGGTCGATTGTGGCAAGGGATTGGTCACCGAAGTAGCAGCCTCCTCCTCGGAGATTTCCCACTTTTAAACGCGATTGGTGGGTATCGTTGGAGTGGTTTTCGATTCGACAGCGATTAATCTGAAATCGACTACTGCCTCTCCCGGCGATCCCAGCCCCATTTCCTTGGAAACGGTAGTAGATGCTGGAAACCTCGGATTGGACTCTGTTGCCATCAATATCGCAATCCTCCATTTGGACATCCGAGTCCTCCGAATAGAGTCCACCCCCTTCGGCCAAACAAATTCGAATCCCAAGTTGATAACCTCCGGCGATATTCGCCCGACAGAGGTTGCTGAGGACTTGGGTGTTCGAAACCCACAGGGCCGAATTGAGGCAATGAATTCCACCTCCCTGAGCGATAGCGATCAAGGGGCTGGTATCGGTGTAACTATATGACAAAGCCGATTCTCGATTTTCGTTTCCGACGATCACACAACCGGTCACTTTCATCACAACATCTTTGCAATAGAGACCGGTTTTCCCTCCAGTCAATGTGAGCCCGCCGAGGATGCAATAAGTTGCGCCGGTGATAACCGGTTCGGAAACGCCGCTCGCATCAATGATTGTTGGATGCGCCTTCGTATTTCGAGTGGATAGGTCTTCGGGAGTTTCAATACCCGAGAAACCACCGAGAAGGGCGATGTGGGTTCTTAGTCGAATCGTCTCCCGATACTCCCCTTGGCGAATCCAGATGTGGTCCCCTGGTTGAGCGATGTCGATCGCGTCTTGTATCGTTGGGACTGCAGTTTCCCAGGTCATTCCCCCCATTCCGTTCCCGGCTTGAGAGACATAGAGGATGAGTCGAGGATTTTCGGCGACCCTTTCTAATTCCTCTATCGACTCTTGAAAAGTAGGATCAAGGGAGAGGTCGTGCGATTGGACGGGTAGAAGTGACGAGAAAAGGATACCAACACCAACTAGGAATGCCTTCAGCAACATGGGGGACACCACCTCTCCGATTGCACTATTCAGTTGCATTCGAGCAGGAGTCTATCTCTCTGGTGATATAGAATGTTATCACAACTCTAAATAGAAGAGAATCATACCGCTTATCAAGTTCGGCGTGAACAGAAACAAAACCGGCGCTGATGGAATAGGGGGCGAAGACTCGGTGAAGACGAAGGAGAATTGATTTGTGGTTGTGGACGATCGGTCTATTGAAATGCCCGGAGTGGATAGGATGGCAGAGTTGGGGAGCGGAGGAGATGACTTTGAACCTATCGAAAGAGGAAGGATCTTGAGGGGAATTGGCTCTCATTGGCTTTCCCCCGAGGGACCGGGTGGAAATCGATCGAGAGATTAAGAGAAAAACTATTCCTCCATGACCTCTTGCCAGTGTTGGAGGAACATGAGGAGGTCATGAAAATCGACTCGAAGGTCCCCATTGTGGTCGAAGGCGGCGGGTGAGCCGGGGTCGACAGTGGGAATGGGCTCTGGAGTGTCGGTCTCGGTTGCGGTCGGGACAACCACCATTTCTGTAGGTGTCGCGGTTGCAGTGGGGCTCGGTTCGGCCGTGTCGGTCGCCGTTGCGGTCGCGGTGGGCTCGGGGACCGCGTCCGTTGGAGTAAATGTTGGCTGGGGCGAAGGAAGACCGCTGGGAAATGGTGTGGCAGTCGGTTCTTCATAGACGTAGGTGTCTGTCGGATCGGGTGCCAGGGTGTTTGTTGGAGTGGGCACAGATCCGGATTGGTTCTGGACAATGGCTACTCTTTGAATCTCGAAATCGTGCCCGTATCCCCAA
>JAJDBZ010000540.1 GCA_029261095.1 Candidatus Omnitrophota bacterium
AATGGAGGGAAGGGAACAGACTTTTACTTGGGATCCCTCCAACGCATGGATGAAAATTGGCTACAATTACATCGGCTGGTTCGATGAACTCGCGTTCTTTAACCGGGAACTTTCACAGGATGAGATTGCGGAACTGGCCAAAGCCGAAAAGGGAATTTCGGCTTTGAAAAAGGGAACGGATTAATCGGAGATTCTCGGTCCACCGCCAGGCATTCTTGGTAGGATGATCGTCAGGCACACTACTAATTCAAATCATCGTGCCAATACAGGAAAAGATCAAATAAGATTTCATTGTCTGCAGTCCCGTTTTGAATCCGGTCGCACCATTCCAACAGATCGAGCGCATCGATTCTCCCGTCAACAGGATCCGGCATCACGTCGTATTTCGATATTGGGTTAGCCGTGGCGGTTGGCGAGGGAGAAGGTGTGGGAGTGGATGTGGGTGTGCTTGTTGGCGTCCTGGTATTCGTTGGCTCTGGAGTCGAAGTCGAAGTCGATGTCGAGGTAGATGTCGGAGTGGCGGAAGGCTCGGATACTGGCGTTGAGGTGGAGGTAAACGACGGAGTAGGGGAAGGTTCGGATACTGGTGTTGACGTCGACGTTGGCGTGGGTCCGTCATGTTTGAACCGGATGAGTTGGGCGATGTCGACATTCCGCGGGTCTTTCTGATATCGGAGCAAGAAGTCGGCAATGGCATCGTACCCCTCGGGAGAAAAGGGGGCGACTCGGAAAAAGTAGCCGGGGATCAAAACCTGATCGGGACCCAAGCTGGGTGTCGGAGCGACATTTCCAAACAGGACTCCATCGCACAATTTCCCAAAACCTCGCGTGATGGTTCTCCCAAAAGCCTCCATATCGAACTGATCGAAAACTTCTCCCTCCAACCCGAGGGTTAAAGGAAACGCCACAGTTAATGCTGCGTGCGAAAAATCCTCGCCCGCGCCGATCAGGCTGGCGAGTTGGTTTTCGGACAATGGATTGTTGAAGGGAGTGGTGGCCAGATCGTAGTTCCAAAAGTATGCGCCCTCGCCAAAGGTGGGCCCCGTGAACAGCCCCATCCGGCGCTTCATGTACCACCCAATCTTACGCGCCCTCTCGCGGTAGGATTCGTTCCCAGTGACTTTCCACAACCCCCAATAACACAACCCCATAGTGCTCAAACGATTGCCCGCGAGAACTTGTCCTTCCACCCAAGGTTCATTCTGTTTGTAGATGTAATATCCCTCATCGGCGGAAGGGCCCTCGATCCATTGGCGGTCGTGCCAATCGAGGGCATCAATGATATCGGCGAGGAGCGTGTCGTACTCGTCTCCAAGATCCTCCATCATCTCCGGCTCCTGTTGCACGAGTTCCAAGAATTCGATGACACCGAAACCGATCATCCCAGTGTGAACGGGGTGAATGACATGGCGACCGGCATATTCGGGGGTTCCCCATCCGGGAGCGATCTCTCCGAAGAAAGTGGTAATCCCGTGGTCGTTGTCTTGGTTGGCCATCGAGGCGCGGATGATTTTCAAGTTCTCTTCCAGGTATTTACGGTCGCCGGTAGCGCGATACATGTCATTCAGAGAGTGTGTCTGATAGGAGGAACCCCAAGCCATTCCCGCATTGATATTCCGGTCAGTGTTGATCCTGTCAACCCAAACGTTCGCGGCACCCAGATAAAGGCGGTCGTAATTTGCGGGAACTGCGTACTCCTCGAGTGTGGGAATCGAGTCCGGGATCTGTCCTCCCCAGTAGGAGATGAAATTCTGGATATAGCCCTGCTCCTGGGAGTTCGCGCCGGAACAGGATGCATAGGTCGCTGTGGGTTGAAGAGTGTGAGTGGGTGTTAACGTGGGCCCACCCGGCGTGACCGTAGGGGTCGGAGTTCCTAAACAGATTGAGTTCGAGGTGACGCCCACACCTCGTGCCTCGAGGGCGGGGAGCTGAACGTTGACTGCCTCGCAGGAGAGGGGGTTGTCTTCAAGGGTCAAGACATCGCCACTCCCCAATCCGGAATTCGCAACCAAGGGTCCGAGGTCGGTGATTTGGTTTGATTTGAGAAAGAGTTTGAATAGGTTGGTTAGGTTGGCCAGCGGGCCGAGATCGGTAATTTGATTGAACTCAAGGGCAAGGCGTTTCAAATTCGTCATCGTGGTGAGTGCCCCGATGTCAGTGAGGCCATTCCCATCCAACCAGAGCCATTCCAGATTCGTCAGGTATTGGATTCCTGAGAGGTCAGAAACCCCCGCATTGTTCAGGTCGAATGTGGTGTTCGGATCGCTAGCGAGGTCGGTGGTCAAAATATCTCCACTCGGTTTGCCGATAAGGGCGCGCACTTTGGATTCAAGCGTTGAGTCCGGGAAATTGACGACGGTTGCTCCCTTCACAACCGGAGGGGGAATAGGAAAACTTGCATCCTGATCCTGTCCTGATACGGGAATACAGGATAGATAGACGAAGCAGAAGGTCGCAGCAAACAGATTCGTGTAGAGGTGGCTATGAAATTTGAATGGTTTCAATAGAGATTTCCCAAATGGAGTTTACCGCTCCATGTTATTGAGTCTGGACTATCATTTTCAGCGACCTCAATCTACGTGTCAAGGAAGATTTCCGAAAAGCTCGTCGTTTCACCGCGGGTTAAGAAAGAAAGTATCAGATATCAGCCAACATTGGACTTCAACTCTTTGTCCTTACCTGGCATCACAGCATCTTGGGTTGCTCTAATTCGACGACTCGAGGTAGATCGCATAGAGCTTTGTGTTGTTGCTGGTAATGCTTATCTTGACCCTCACGGTCTTCCCGCCAATACCGGAAATTGTTTCATCTTTCCAACTCACCGAATGGACGATTCCATCAGTCTCGATCAAGGTGCCTCGGTTTTCGCCGCTATAATCCGAAAGGGGTTGGCCACCTTCATCAGACAGTTCAACGGTTATCGCCTCCACTCCTTCCGCATTCAATGAGATCTGACAACCCTCATCTGGAATGATGATCGGTGCGGACCACACCGTACCCTCTGAGGCACCCTTCTCCAATTGCAACCTTCCCCACCGGTCGCGCGGCAAGGTCGCGAGCGCCACCTCCGCATAATAATCCTCTCCGGTCACTGTCGCGTTCCGCCAACGTCCGTGGTAGATCCGGGTCTCATCTCCGACATTCAGGATGCCATTGGCTTGGCAGAGAATCGTCGGATCGTCTGGATTCGAACCCGGGGTGACCGGTGAATCCTCACCAGTGAAAAAGACATTCCCTTCGACTGGTTCGCGGAAGGTGACACCGTCATTGCTGACCACCAACCCAAGATCGCAGGTAATGAGACCGGCCCCGTACCAGCCTTTCTTCCTTCGTTCCGCTTCCGATGGGTTGTGCCAGATTCCATAGAGGCCGACTGCGACACTCCCGAAACTTGTCGCGCCAATCCCTAAGTGAACTTGCGGGTAGTCTCCCACGAGGCCACGTTTCTTCACATCTTCCGGTTCGGGCAAGCGGAAGGTGTTCAGATATTTCCGGTCCCACTTCTCAAAGTCTGTGGATGTGCTGGCGTATCCTTGGCGACCCTCGGGGTGACCGTTGTCGTCCTCCCCGGAACCTTGGCCGTGGGCGATGAAGCGACCCCCGAACTTGAAAAGACTTCCCATTTCCAAAAACGTATCAGTCGGGAAATCCTCCGCCACTCTCCAATGGATGCCATCGGGACTAGTCGATGGCCGGAAGACCCACGTGTGGGTCAGTGTGGTGTACACCATTTTGTATCGACGGTTCGGGTCGGGATCGTCCTCGTCGATAATCACCGCCGCGCACTGAGTCACCTCGTCAGGCACGGCGATCGCATTGTTGTCGGTGCTGCCATTGATCTCGACCTGTCCCAGACTCGGTTTGACCCAATCGATCCCGTCGGTGCTTTCCGCGTAACAGATCGGCCCCTGCTTCAGGTCGGCCGGTTCGGCGCGGAGGCTCACCGAGTAGTACCACATGCGATATTTACCCTGGTCGTAGAGGACTGTCCCGTAAAAGTGAGAGGCCATCGAATCGGGCGCATTGGGGTCGTTGCGTTCCGGGACCAAGACCGGTTCCTGGCGCACCGTAGGGGTGTTAAGTGTCAATCCCAGGTTGACCCGGTCGCGTAACAAGTGATCGTCGATCGCCAACAACACCACACGGTCCTTCACCGTTAACCCCGATTCCGGCAGCCGGAAGGTCGCCGCGGAACTCTGGGTGAAAGCAGGGTTCAATTCAACGCAAGTGATCACCAGAATGAAAAGGACAGATGGAAAAAATCGCATGTCGGTCTCCTTGGTCTTGGGAAGTGTGGGTTCATTCCAATTTTTCGGCAATCCACTCGGCTGCGAGATTGGGCGAACCCTCGGGAGTGGTGTGGCCTTTGGGTTCTGGTTTCACGATCAGGGTCACATCCGCAGTCTTCCCTTTTGCGATCGAGGATTGGGTGACCGCACGCGCGAAGGCAATGGCCTCGTCTGTGCCAACACGCTTGTCACGGTCCCCGATCACCAGCCAGAGGGACCGCCCGGCCAAATCTCCAGCCCTTGCATGCAGAGACAATTCCGAAACCCGACTGGGGTCGGTCGCTCCCTCAAACTCGCGGAGTGTTCCCAGCGCTGTCACTGGCGCGAAGGCGGCCGTTGCCCGAATCCGGGGTTCGACTGCGGCAAACTGGAGTGCCATGAATCCCCCGCGTGAGGTGCCGCAGACGGCGACACGGTCTGGCGCGGTGTAGCCCGACTCGATCAGGAAATCGAGAACCGACTTGGCCTGTTGGGTAAACGGGCTCACAAAATCTTCGTCATGGTCGCTTCGGAAACGCCAAGCATCCAGTCCTTCGGGTTCACCCTCGCGCCGGTCGGAGCCGTGCCCGGGTAGGTCGAGAGAGACGCAAAGGTATCCGAGATCGGCCAGAGTCTTTCCACACTGACGGTAATAGGGGTCGCCGAGGGATTCTTGAACGGATGCCGAGAAAACAAACAGGGTCGGCGCGGGATATGCGACCTTCTTCCCCCAGAGTCCGAAGGGAATTCCCCCGGGGGTCTCCAAGTAAACCACCTCGTTGGTCAGCGGAGGAGGATTCTCGGGAACCTCCACGCCGTGGACTTCTCCCATGGAGAGGACCATCGATACCAGGAGGATAGAACCGAGAGTTTTCACTCGAACCCCTTTTGTGGACTCAACGCCATTGAATCGAGAAGGTTGAGCACGGGGTCGCCTGCATTGTAACGGATCACATTCTGAACAAAGAGGTCCCAGATCCGTTCGGGGAACCTCGTCCCCTTTGTCGACCCGGAAATGTGTGGGGTCATGATCACGTTGGGAAAGGCCCATAGGGGGTGATCTTGTGGCATGGGGTAATGGTAATGGGTGTCGAGAGCCGCCCCCGCGATCCACCCGTTTCGTAGGGCTTCCAGAAGGGCCTCCTCCTGGATCAAGGGGCCACGTGCGGGATTTAGAACGAAAGCGGATTTCGGCAATGACCGGAGATCCTCGGCAGTCACGATCCCTCGGGTCTGGTCGTTGAGGGGAAGCCCCAGCACGAGATAATCGAGACTCTCCAAAAAAATCTTCTTGTCTTCTGTTCCAAGCACCTTATCCGGCAACGTTCCTTCCGGATCGCCGGTCCCCTCCACTCGGTAGAGGTTCGATTGGGACAGGTTCGGGTTTCGTGTGAGTGCATGAACCCGCAGTCCGAGAGTCTTGGCAAAGCGAGCGGTCTCTCGCGCCAGGCCCCCATACCCCCAAAACCCCACAGTCCGCCCACGAATCTCCGACTGAAAACGGGCGTCGCGATCCCAGTGACCGGTTTGTTGATTACGGTAGAGTTGAGGGAGATCGCGAGTGAGGTTGATCATCATGGAGAGGCACCACTCGGCGATGGGGATATCGTAAACACCCCGGGCATTGCTGGCTTGGATACCGCGCGCGGGCAGGTCCAGCGGAATCAAACTCTCAAATCCCGACGACGCGATTTGAATCCATTGGAGGGAAACCATGTCGTCGAGATTTTCTGGAGGCGCGGCGCAAAACAGAATTTCTTTGTCGACAAGCGTGGATTTGGGTCGCGTTACCCGTTCTTCGGTGATGGGATCGCAGACCTCCACCGTTACGCCGGGAATTCCTTTCAGCGTTTTCATGCCGGGTGAATGCACCGGAACGTCCACCAGAATTTTTGTCATCGACTTAACCTTGCATCCATTTCCGCCAGGTCTTTTCCCGGTACACTATTGAATTCTCCGCTCCCCGGAATGAAAGGGTACCGGGTCTTGGTCTCTTCGGTGAGGGCAATACCCAAACCGGGCGTGTCGGGCGGTAAGACCGACCCATCGCGCATCCGAAACGATTCGCCCACGATTTCCGAATGCAGCGACCCATAGTCCGGCGGCACTTCAATGACCGTCGTGTTCGGGCAAGCGAACGCGACATGAACGTTTTGCATCAGCGAACCGCCAGCGCCCCAAGCATGGGTGGCGATGGTGCGGTCGCGCGCTCCGAGCATTGAGGCGACTTCGCAAACGAGAGAGAGCCCGCCGGTAAAAGACGCATCCGGTTGGCCGATATCGAAACAGTCTTTCTCGACAAAGGTTCGCCACTCGGATATCCCGGTTAGGCACTCGCCTCCAGCCACGGGCAGAGAGGTCCTCTTGCACAGTTCGGCATACCCCCAAGGGTCGGTATAGTGGAGGGGTTCTTCGAAGAAGATCAGCCCAAAAGGTTCGAGGGCTCGCAGGACTGCGGTCGCGGTTTCCAGATCCCATTGACCGGTGGGTGCGTTTCCCATGTGAGCGTCTATCATGACTCCGATATCGTTCCCCACATGGGCCCGAATGTGTTCCATCTTCGCCACTTCGAAAGCGGCGGCGGCATCGGGTGCGTTCTCGATCTGAAAACCGTGCTCGATACTGTAAGCCCCCGCCCCAATCTTAAAGGCGCGGAATCCGAGATTGAGGTAGTGATCGATCTTTCGTGACAGTTTATCCAAAGGATAGTTGCTCGAACCACCGGTCGCGTAGGCCAGGATTCGATCGTGTTTCGCACCGCCCAGAAGGGCATGCACCGGTTGACCTTCTTGTTTCCCTCTTAAATCCCAAAGCGCCGCTTCAATTCCGTTGAGGACCGACAACCCCAGCCCAACGCGGCACCAAAAATTACCGCAGTGATCCATCCGGGTGTAGAGTTCTTGGATGTCGTCGACCGTTTGGCCGATCAGAATCGGCTTAAAAAAATCGACGATGGAGGGGACCGACTCGGGAGCGAAATACCCGGCATAGGTCTCTCCCAGTCCGACGAGTTCCGAGTCGGTGTGGACCTCGATAAAAGCGGCGCTGCGGAGTTTGCGTGTCTCGCTGAGGAAGGGGTCGTTGGTGCACGGGCCGGTGAGCAGAACCGTTTGGACATCGGTGATCTTCATAAGACTCCTCGGCTCTTTGGCACAGTTCCTCGAAGGGTTGCCCCACTTTCGAGAAAACGGGATGAGTTTTCAACCCAGGTGTCCTGTTTGTGGGGTCTCGTTTCGTATTGGCCCCTTGACCTCGCGGGCTACGATTCCAACACTTGATCGATGAACCCAAGACGATCCCCCTCCATGGCCTCGGGCCGACTAAAGATTCCGTCGATTCTTCTTGTTTTCGCCTGCGTCGTTTTCTTTCCCGGATCAATCATCGCGGAAGAGACCGACACTATCGAAACCAGGTTGGCGCAGATCCCGCAACCGTGGAAGAAAAAGATGCACCTCATCACTCCCGATGAATATGAAACCACCCTGCGATACTGGTCCGAGAAACATCCTGAGTGGGTCGAGCTCGAGGCAGCCGCTTTAACCCACGAGGGATCGTTGATTTTCCTGATGCGAATCACTGACCAGGCCACCCCGGACGAAGATAAGCAGGTCTGTCTCATCACCGCCTTGCATTGTGGACCGGAAAGATCGGGCACGACGACGATCCTCCACCTGATCGAGTGGCTGATTGGCGATTCGCCCGACGCGGTGGAAACGCGGCGCAAGCAGATCGTTTTGCTGATGCCAATTGTGAACCCGTATGCCTTCTTTATCACCGACCGGTTTGGCAATTCCCAGGGGATTGAGCCCTATACCGGTGCGGGTATGAACCCGTATACAGGCGGCTCCGGAGTGAATTGGGATTTTGAGGCGATGACCTTCAAGGAACTCGACAAGTCTCCCGAGATCTCCGCCGTCTTGTCGATCGTGGACAAATACCAACCCGAAGTTCACGCCGATATCCACGGTATCGGTTTGCAAGAGTACCCCTTGGAAGAACTCGATGACCGAAAGATGTATCAGGGGCAAACGATGTTCGAAGTCACCGGATCGGCGTACTCGAATTATGCGCTCCGACCATGGGATTGGCGTGTCACCGAGGCCATCATCGCTGCGGGGGTGGAAGCGGGGTATCCCTCCGATCGGTTCGAAGCCGACGCGCAACGTGGATATTGGGGGCCCGCCTTAAACCTCCTTTCGGACAAACTTTGGCGTGGTCGCCCCTTCTTCTACACCGCCCACTATGGGGCGGTGAAATACCATACGATGGTTTCGACCTTTGAGGTCGGATGGGAACAAAGCGGGGTCGCACGGCTTAAGGGACTGTTGAATATCGGAAACAAGGTCTGGGAGGGAGAACAAGTTCCAGGTTATCCGGTTGATCGAGTCAAACCGTTCATCGGCCACTTCATCACCGCCTACGGAACCAATGCGAGCCAACGCCGCGAAAGCCGAGTCGAGTTGTGGGATCGGCAGGGGGCCTTCTCACAAGGAATGCTTTACCCACAAACCGCTGGCCGTGACACCTACCTGGTTGCACTCACAGAAAAGGGTTCCCAACTCATCGATTCGGATAAGGATATTTTTATCGATAACATCCGGAGCGTGACAGGGATCCATGCGGAGAATGTGAAAGCGTTCCTCGATAGTGGTCCCGAGATCAAGGTCTATGTCGAACATGCCAGCGCATCGACTCCCAAGAGGAACGTTGGCGTGAAACATGGTATGGGACTGCGACTGCGCATCCCCTATCGGAACCCGGAGTTTGTGGATCTACGCCTCAACGGACACCTGCTCGATGAGAGCGCGACCGATGGGTACCAGACCTGGTTCGGAGACGGTTTCACTCAGGTTCAGATTAACCTACCCCCGGAGCGGACTGAAGATGCGGACCTCTTCATTGTGACCTGTGGGTACAAACCCGATGTCGAGCGCACCTATGGTTGGTCTCCGCCGCAAGAGGTGATCGATCGATTGAATGGTGAACAGAACGAACAATGACCCACCGCCTTTTCAATCTGACAGTTGACGGTTCCAGAAGCAAACCTCAGAATCGCGCACCATTCGGTGAAAATTTTGTCAGCCGGCCCATAAAATATTTGGATTGTTGGAGGAGATCAATCATGCGGTATGTTTTCGTTTGGAGCATTTCGATCATCGGCCTCCTTGCGGGCGGAACCTTGGGGGGGATCGCTTACTCGCAGGACTCCAAAGCAGACAGCGTGGCTCCCTTTCATCTTGTGGTGGCGCCCGTTGGGGAAAAGAATCCACGTAACAGCGAAGCGGCGATCATCCCTCTCAATGATGATTCGCTCCTCCTCGGGTGGACCGAGTTCTACGACGAGGATGGGGCCGATCATGGCCCCGCGCGGATCTCTGGCAAACTCTCGAAGGATGGGGGGAAGACCTGGGGAGAAAAATTCACCCTCGTCGAGAACGATGGCGGGCGCAATGTGATGGAAGTTAATTTTCTCCGCCTGAAGGATGACCGCATCGCCCTCTTTTATTGTCAGAAAAACACTGAGAGCACCGACTGCCGGGTGATGATGCGAACCTCCCGCGATGAGGCGAAGACCTGGAGCGCCGCCAAGCAGATCAGTCCCTCCGGAAGATACACCGGTCTGACCAATGGGCGCTGCCTTCGACTCAAGACCGGACGGATTCTCCTCGAAACTTGGGACAGTGGCGACAGCTATTGTTATCTCTCGGACGATGACGGGGAGACTTGGCGTGAATCCGATCGGATCAAACCGGGCGATGGCTCATGGGAACCGGCCTGTATCGAACTCGAGGATGGACGAGTCCTGATGTTGACCCGGACCGGATTGGGTGGACAGTATCAGAGTCATTCGAACGATGGCGGCGAAACTTGGAGCGAACCCATCCCGTCGCCACTTGTCGGGAGCGCCGCTCCGGTCTCCATTAGTCGAATCCCAAAGACCGGCGATCTCCTCGCCATCTGGAATCACAACCCAGGGGCCTCCAAACGGAATCCTCTCACCTCCGCAATCTCCAAGGATGAGGGGGAAACCTGGGAAAAGTTTCGGAACATCGAGGAGGACCCAGAGGATGCCTGGGCCTACCCGGCAGTGACCTGGGTCGATGACCAGGCGCTCCTTACTTATTTCAATTATCGCGGCGGTTTGTCGCTGCAACTGAAGATTTTTCCAGCCGGTTGGTTCTATGAATAAAGTGAATGGGTCAATCGATATCGGGAAGGGGTGGTCATGAAGACAACGAGGCGTGAGGCGATTCGAGCGGGTGTTCTGGCGACAGTCGGGGTTTCCATGGCGGGAGGCGAGGCCCAGTCTGAAATGAGCGATGCCCTGAAAGAGATGCCGCCACTCGATTATGGCCGATCCTTTATCTGCCACTCCGCCGACTTCAACTCGGTCCGTTTCTGGGTCGAGAGCCGGACTCGGATGATTGACGAAAAAGCGGGGACCTCGACCGATTATTATCAGTGTGCCTCCTGCAAAAGCGAGAACACCTTTGGTGAGAAGGATCTCTTCTACGAGGACAATTATGACTTCCTGCCCATCCTGGGAGATGGCCGTTGGCTGGTCTTCCGACGCACCGTCCGCCTGAGTGAGGGATACCGGGCGATCGCGCCGGTTGAGAAATATTGGGGGCCGCCGATTTTGAAGCTTCGCGAGGCGAAAACCCCGAGGCTTCTCGAGTCGTGGGAAGAGATCCGCGATGTCACCGCCGAAGCGATCCCCATAGTCACCCAGACCGAGATCTCCAATCCGGAGATCGGTCTCCGCGCCATCATCGAATGCCCGACCAAGACCCTGAACATTAGCCACGACAAAAAAATGTACCAAGTGGATACCGGACCGATCGCGCTCCCGGATCTCTCCCAACGTTTCGATCCAGAGATTGAGTCCCTCCGCTTAGCCTTCGTCGCCTTCAACGCTCCCGACTTCGCCGACTTCGTTGTCGAACAGCCGACCCCGGTCTCGGAGGATGGCGAGGGCGATTGCAAGGTCTACCACTACTCCAACCCGATCAGCCTGCCGGCGAAGAACCGAGTGATTGCCCTTCGCCAAGGAGGATGATCGGCGGGCGGGGTTTCACCGCCGATTTTACTGCTTGCCTGTCCGGATCTCGTTGATCAGGCGACTCGCGTTTCCATAGAACATGGCTTCAACTGCTTCTTTCCCCAAACCGAGTTGCTCGCAGGCATCCTTCAAGGCCTTGAGCGCCTCGTACATATAGAGAGTATATCCCGCTTCAACCTCGGCCGGTTCGCGTTCCTTGTTGAAATAGAAAGGATAACTCGTGCGGTTGATATAGGTCCGCCCCTTCCATTGTCGCCTGCCGCGCATATAGAAGATCGGATTGTCGGTGCCGTAGAGGATTCGCTTCGGTCCGATATGCTTGAGGGCGAGATGATGGACCTCGGGGTTTAGGACGGCCGAGTTGTCGAAGAAGATGCCGGGATCATCCGCCAGGGGTAGCAGCCCCTCCTCGGCATGAGGGAGGGTATAGCTTCTTCCGAAGTGAGCGATGACCAGTTTAACGCGTGGATAACGTTTCCGGATTTCGCGGATGTTATCGAGATTCTCGGGATGCCCCAACCGGTCGGCCTTCGGGACATGCATGGTGACCCAAGCCCCATGTTGGTCGAGCACCTCCCACTGGTGGTGCGGTAAGAAATCGAAGATGCTGCTTTCAAGATACCGGTCTCTAGTTGAGGGATCGTGACCGATCAGGGTGTAATAAGGTTTCACTCCGATGATGCCGGGTTGGCTCATCCACCAGTCGACCTGTTCCGCCACCCAAGTCGGCCGGACAATGGCTAAGCCATGCCAACCACGCTGCGTTGTCTCGCGACTGATATACTGGTTCGCTCCTTCGATCTCCCAACCCAGACTCGGATAGGCAAAGGCCACACAGGAAACCTTCCTGTTGGGGTAAACGATTTCATAGCAACGTTCGGCGACTTCGGCGCTTTGCATGTCGGAGAGTTCACAGACCCAGTAGTCCCTGCGCATCTCCTCAGTGATGGTCTCGATCTGATAACTCGGATCGACCATGTGGACATGGCTGTCGATGAGGTGATTTGGGACCCAATCCTCGAGGTGTTCCATCCAGAAGGATCGATCGACCTCGTTGTAGGTGTGGACATGGTGAAGAGGTGTTTCAGTCATCGGTCTATGAGCCTCTTTAAATCAATTTCAATTCAGGAATTGCCCCGAGAACACAACTCCCAATGCGAAGATCAGAAGAATGAAGACGAGCCACCAGGTAACAACACTGCTGTACCAATGTTCCCCGAGATCCTCAAAGATGTTGAGTTTTCCCCAATTCATGGTCAGTTGGTCGGTGACTTTCTCAGGTTCCGGTGAGGAGGTTGCCAGACTGACCGCGACACAAACCACCACGCAGAACAACCAGTTCAAGGCGGACTGGTTCAAAAAGGGCTCGATCCAGCCCGGGTGGGGATACTCCCATTGGAGATAGAGTTTCATCCCGATCCCGAAAGCGAATCCGAGAACCACTGCCCAGGTTGCCCCTGTCGCATTGATTCTCTTGAACAGAATCCCCAGCAAGAAGATGGCCGCGAATGGAGGGGCGAAGAAGGCATAGAGCGATTGGATGTACTCGAACAGACCGCCACCCAAGTTTTGGATGAACCCGGCCAGGATCATCGAGATCGCGAGGACTATAGCCGAGGTCCAGATCCCGACGGCGACGATTTGTTTTTCGCTCGCGTGCGGACGGATGAGCCGCTTATAAAAATCGAGGGTGATGATGGTGGAGGATGAGTTCAGAACCGAGTTGACAGTGGACTGAATTGCCCCGAAAAGGGCGGCGAGAAAGAGGCCGCGCAAGCCGACTGGCACGATCGTTTGGAGCATGTGCACATACCCTTTGTCCGCTTCGGGTTTGACCTCATCCCAGGGGAGGGTGAGAACCTCGGGGTATTTTGCGAAGAGGATCAATCCGGGGACCACGACGATGAAAGGGAGCGCGACCTTGAAGAAACCGGCCAGGACAATCCCCATCCGGGCATGATAGGCGTTCTTTGCGCCGAGGACCCGTTGGATCATGAACTGATTCAGGACGTTATACCAAATGCTCATAGACAGGATGGCAAACCCGATCGCGGGCCAGGGCCACAATTCATGGGTAGCGGGTTGGATGACCGACAATCGGTTGTAGGAGTCCGTGTGTGCGATAGCCTGACTACTCCCCTCGACCGCTTCTTTCCAAACGCCTGTGTGCGCCCGGTTGGCGTCGATCATGTATTGAAAACCTTCGATCACCGATCCCGAATCCCCGGCCAACATTTTCAGACCTAGGATGGTGACTGTCGCGCCGCCGAGCACCATCACGATCACTGTGAAGAAATCGGTCCAAGCGACCGACGAGAGTCCTCCATAGATGGCCCACACACCCGCAGCGATCCCGAGCGCGAGAATGGCTAACCAGAGTGGCCAACCAAATAAGGATTGCAGAGCCAGAGCGCCGCCATAGAGGACCGCCGCGAGGAAGGCGACGATGTTGCTGATCACTGTGACCAGGGCGAAGAATTGACGAAGAAATCCATTGAACCGCCTCTCCAGAAACTCCGGCATGGTGAATACCCGGGAGGCCATGAGGAATGGAATGAAGAACCAGATGATAAGAGAGAAAGTGAAAACATTGGCCCACTCGGAAACCGCCACACAAATCCCATAGACAAATGCCGCCCCAATCATTCCGATAAAATGTTCGGTGCTGATGTTCGAGGCGACAAATGAAGT
>JAJDBZ010000055.1 GCA_029261095.1 Candidatus Omnitrophota bacterium
AATCAACTCTCCGATCGGGACAGCGGATAACATTTTCTGGAGTTCCTCCAACAAAATTCCTCTTGCTGTCGGGATGGTTCAGATTGGGGAATCTCGGGTATGGCTTTCACCCTTCTTTGAATGCCGCCTCATCATGGTCACCGAACGAGTTCTCAGGTTCTGGAAGTGAATTCAGATCACCGCCCCAAACCATCCTCCAACTCATACGCCTCCCCCTTTTCTACCCCTTCTTCCACCTTGTCTACCAACGCGATAATGGTCTGACCCGGTTGGGGGTCTATTTCGGAGGTGGCGGACAAGATGACGAGTTCATTGCTGGGTGTGATGACAAAGAGTGGCACCGCCTGTTCACCATATCGCTCAAGAAACGCGCTGTAATCAAACTCTTCAGTGAGACTGGTCGATTTGACAATGGCACCCTCCTCGAAACGGCTGCTCAGGTAATCATAATCGACTCCTTCCTTGAACAGGTAGCGCCCTCGGAGGTGGGCGGGAGTGATCACATCTCCAGGCTTTTTCCCCTGCTCGACAGGACGTAGCTGAAATAGGTCTCCTCGCTCGAAGAGGTCGTTGAAGTGCAAGACCGCTAACGAATTGGCTTCGTCATTGGGAGTGATCGCGAGGAGTTTACCGATACCATCCAGATTGATTTCATCGAGTACATGTTCTGAAAGACCGCTGCCGTAATAAGATTCGATCTTTTTCATTCGGGCGCGGTAAACCTCAGCCCGATTGGTGTCCATGACCACCACATTGAACCCTTTCGATTTCACGGCTTCCGCGATCTCCAGCCCCCACGAGTGTGCGCCAAAGAACAGAATGCCCTGAGGATTGGACTGAGACACGCCAATTCTTCTCGCAAGCGATGGAGCGGTCAGACCATAAATGGTGACCGTACCGACTATCACGATGAATGTCATCGGAACTAGAACCTCGGATTGAGGAACGCCCACTTCGCTAAGACGGAGGGCAAAGATCGAGGAGACTGCAGCTGCTACAATCCCGCGAGGGGCCATCCACGCAAGAAATAATTTTTCCTTGAGATCTAGTCCCGAGGCCAGGGAGGAGATCCATACCGCGAGGGGGCGTGCCAGAAATACAAGAACCGCCAGGAATAAGAGGCTGCTCCAAGACAGGGTTGTTAGAATCTCGATCTCCAAGCGTGCCGACAAAATGATGAACAGGACCGAGATAATCAAGACGCTGAGGTTCTCTTTGAATTCGAGAATATGTTTGACATTGACAAATCGCTGGTTGGCCATCACCACTCCCATCAGGGTTACCGCGAACAACCCTGATTCCGATTGTAATAGATCGGAGAAAAGAAAGGTCGCAATGACCATCGAAAGAGTGGCTACCTCCTGTAGAAAATCGGGAACCCAATACTTCCTGAGAAGGAGGACTAACAGCGCCGCAAAGAAGGAACCGATCAGGCCGCCGAATACGATCGTTTTTCCAATAGCCACCAAAGCCAACTCTCCTGCCTCTTGGATCTCTCCCACCAATATGGCCTCAAAAACGAGCACCGCGAGAAGCGCCCCAATCGGGTCGATCGTGATGCCCTCCCATTTGAGGATATCAGCCACCTTACCCATAGGCCGAATGTGTCGAAGCAGTGGCCCGATCACAGTTGGTCCGGTCACTACCAGGATGGCTCCCAAAAGGATTGAGATTTGAAGGTTGAGGTTGAGAATGTAGTAGGCGGCCGCCGACCCGATCGCCCATGTGGCCACCATCCCGATCGAAATGAGAGCGAATACCACTCCACCGATCACTCGGAGTTCTTTGAGGTTGAGTGTCAGGCCCCCCTCAAACAGTATGACCGCCACGCACAGCGAAACAAAAGGGAGTAGCAAATCTCCCATTAACTCGTCCGGATGCAGAAATCCAGTAACTGGGCCCGCGACAAAACCGAAGACCAAAAGGAATAGGATAGAGGGGAAGCGCAGTTTCCACGCTAGCCATTGCGCAGAAATACCGAGGATGACGATCGAGGATAGGCCTACCAGTACATGCTCTGACATACCCACTACTTTAACGGATTCCAAATGCTGTGGGATAGGTCAAGCCTCTTGGGGCAAAAGTCACGGTTTATCAGGTTACCGTAGAGAAGGGAACGAATGACGATCCCACCGCCTAGCGATCGAATTCTTCTCTCCGCGACAAAGAAAACACCCCCGAGTAGAGGGCCATGAACGACCCCCCCACGCAGATCATCAACCAAAGATTTCGGATGCGTGCGGTCGGCGGGACAAGATTGGCGAAGGTCCATTCCCCCCAATGGGCGGACTGCTTGGTCAATTCGAGAAACATCGGGTACCCAAGCACGGCTGCGAATCCGAAGGAGACCACAAAGGCGGTGAGCATGTACAACAATCCACCCGGGCCCAGCGAAATCTCAAGATGGTGCTCGTAGCGAAATTTTGGGAGCACCGCCCCGAAACCGATCGCGAGCGCCCCCAAGAAAAGAGTGGTACCGAGCGCCATCCAGAGGGAGATGGAAAGCGAACTGCTGTCGAACCCGAGAATCCAATAGGAGAAGACTGTGAGTGCCCAGGTCAAGATCAGTAACGGTACGGTAAGAAACAGAAACTTGATGACCACCAACCGCCAAACGCTGTAAGGGGATACCCGCACCAACCAGAGTGCGGGGCCCTCCCAACTGATCGAGGGAAACAGATAACGCGCGCCGATCGCCGCGACCATGAATGCGATCATAAAGAGATTAACCAAGTAATACAGTCCCTGGAATTGTTCACGGAATGGAAGGAGGTGCATGTTCAGTAGATAAAACCCGAGGAGAGGGATCATCATCACCAGCTGGCTCCATCGAGAGAGATCCCTCGAAAACACTTTAAGTTCTTTCAGGACCATTGCGGTATCGCCACGGGTTAATCCCGGAATGCGAAAGTGGCCGAACTGCAACAGGCGGAATTTTCCGAGGTTCTTCCGGTTGCTTCCAAAAGACCTCGACCAGGTCGTTCGAATCATCGGTGAACCGATGAGAGTGGTGAGTGCCAGTGCGACAGCCGACATGCCGAAGAGTTTCCAGGTGGCTGGAATCGGGGCGGAGAACTCGACCATGTGATCCACCGTCTGCACCACAAGGCCGCTAGGGAGCCATCCCCAATCGGGTATCTGGAACGCGGTTGCCCATTTCTGAAGTTGTTCCGCGGTCGTCGCGGTTGAGAAGACATCCTCAACACGCAACAGTCGAAATGCAAAGAGACCGACTGTCGTCGCGGCTAACCCCAGGGCGATGAGGCCCTGCTGTAATCGTTTGGTGGGAAAGAGTCGTGCCAGGATGAGCATCAACGGAACCGCAATGGCACCGGGAATGGTCATAAACGCCACAAGGATGGGTGCGATCCAGAAATAGTAGATCCATGATGCATCGCGCGCATGACCGTAGGTGACCAAGGCAGGAACCAAGAAGACAGACAAAGTGAGCGAGGACCGTGTCAGTGTCTCGACAAATTTGCTCAGATAAAGCCATCGGTCTTTGATTGGATAGACAAGGAGGACCTTCATATCGTTCGCTGTGATAAAGACTGAAAGAGCTGTGATGAGATTTGAATAAAGAAGCATCACAAGGAACACAACGAAAAAGAGATTCAACAGGTGAAGGGACAATGCTCTGGAGATGGCCTGCACCGGGGCCTGGACTTCGTTGAAGAGAAATTCGAATAAACGATAGAAAAGGTAAGTCTCCAGAGTTAAGAACCCGACCCCTGTCACAACCAGGACGAACGCTTTCAGCCAGTTCTTACCAAAAGCCTGGCGGATCGACCCTTTCCAGAGCCAGAGACGAAGATGCAGAAGAGGGAATCTCATGATTCAGTTTAGTCAGGATTCGAAGATGGGTCCACTTGTTGAATGGTGCTGGTTCGATTGATCGAATTCCAAAAGTCCTACCAACTCCCCCTCCCCGCATCGCGGGAAGGGGAAGTTGGGGTGGTTTTGTCAATCTCGTAGAGTCAGCTCGGCGATTCTTTTCCGGTGTTTTTGGTATGCATCATATTCCGCATCCACTCTTAGGGGGGTCATCCACCCGAGACCTTGTTGTGTATAGTCGCCCGTTCCATCTGGCCGGGTTCCGATCTCCCCCAACTCCTCGAGAGCATCTTCAATCACACGTTTCACCTCGTCGTTGGGACTCCTCTTGGTTCTCTCTTGAAGCAGGGAGAGCGCGCGAAGGTCTTCAACTCCATCCCGGACTGATTCCCACCGACGGCTGGTTACAACTCCCTTGCCTGGATAAACAAGCAAGTAATCGTGCAAACGTTTCTCGGGATAGAACCAAGGATCATCGGCGGAGGTGCAGTAACTCCAGAACCCAAACCCGCTGCATCCTCTTAGGGCAGATAACCAAGCCAGGCCTCGATAGTAATGAAGAGGCGGACGGTGCTTCGCATGGTGAAGGCACTCATAGGTCCAAAGGAGTTTTCCTTCGGATTTCATCACTTCCATCCGAGGATCGTCATCTTCTAAAAGAAATCCATTTCGGTTGGGACACCAGATGTCGACATAGGGAGCCATCTTCTTAATGTCATCCAAGTCGGCACGCTCCACCGGGTCCGTGTAGATCAGGACCTGTGGGTCGGCCTCACGCATCTGTTTTGCATAATCGATGAAGAGTTCCACCAAACCGGGATTCAGTCCTGGCTCATCGACAGGGTAATACCCGAACCGGTCATACCCGAACCCTTTCGAGGACAGGAAGGCGACCCATTCCTCGACCCAACTCTTCATGGCTCGCTCCTTCGCTTCTCCGTCCAACCCCTCTGTTGCCGGCCGTACGACTTCGCCGACAAGGAATAGAATCATCTCCAAACCCGGGCGCGAGTCGATGAATTTTTCGAGATCACCCCAATCCAATGAATCTGTCAGTCCTCCCGATGCATCGAAAACCCCTCTAGGAATGAAATTGCTGGTGGCCAAAAGGACATTATTCCCATGGCCGATTCGATCCTGCCAAGTCTCCTCGGGATATTCATTCAATGGCGAGGAGTGGCGGTAGCCCCATGTGCAGAGGTAGGGGGGAGTTCCTTCCTGAATGTCGATGTCGTGAACTTCCATAGTGATGGGGAAGGTCTCCGGTTTCGCCAAGGCCTGAATCGGAGCAAGGCTGACTTCAAAACTGTATACCCCGGCTGTCGAATCGATGGCGGCAAAATTCATGAAGAGTTGTCGCGTTTCCCCTGGTGACAACCTGATCAGGTTTCCTTTGTTGAGTTCAACCAATGCATCGTCGGAGAAATCCTCCACCTCGGTGGGAACCGACACGACCTCGAAAACGGTTGGCTCTGGGTTCGATTTGATTCTGTCTGCCGGTTCAATCCGCACCTGAATGGTAATCGGATCCATGCTTACATTCATCAGGTTCAGTGCCGCCGACTCGGTCTCGTTACGGTACATCTCTAGTTCAATTCGCTTTGCGCTCAGGAATTCCGGTGTCTCCTCATTTATCTTTCGGATCTGCCACCAAGGATTAGTGGGCCAAACGAGGAAAGGTGACGAACCCTTCTCCTTAAGAGCGGCCAGAACCGAGTCCGCCTGGTTGATGGACTGCTGAATCTCATCAAGCAGCCCTTCTATGCGCCTGTTCAGTATCAGAATAGAAACAAGGTCATTGTTTTGGGCATCCGACAGGATTGATTGAAGACTTTCATTAGCCTCGATGAGTTCCAACTCAAGTGATCCGAGATTCGGGAGCGATGCCTCCTTCTTTTTTAAACTCAACCGTCTCAGCCTGATTCGGTCCAAACCTTCATAAAGGTCGGGCAAGAGGACTTTCAATTGGGTGGTCACCTTTTCGAGGTCTCGATTGTCCGCCGATGGGGCCGGTGTTGCTTGAGTTGGTGGGATACGACTTCCAGTTTGATTGGCATTGGCGCGGTACAATCCCCACTCGATCTCTCCCACACCCCCTTCCGATTCCTTTTGCCAAGTCAAACACTGGATTCTCCCATCGTCTCCGGGAATAACCGCCGCGAGTCGATCCTCCACTTGAATCAAAGTCGCTCCTCCATTGGTCGAGAAACCGGGCGTTTCTTCGATCGTCTCCCCCTCACTGGAAAAGAGGTAAAAGGTGGAGAAGTATCCGCTGGCAAGAAGTTCCATCTCACCATCGCCATTGAAGTCGGCGATAGACGGGGCCCTTCGGCTTCGGTTCGGAAGTTTCGAACCCCACAACTCTCGGCCATGGGCGTTAGCGCAAACAAGGTTTCCCTCTAAATCGATACACACGATCTCCAGGTTTCCCCCCTCTACCAGATTTCCCACTGCGAGAGTCGAGTCGATTTCTTTGTTCCCAACCCTGAGATTCCATTCGGATTCCCCTTGGGAAGAGAAGCACTTAAGCAGTCCGTCTTCTCCTCCAACCAGGATATCGATCTCTCCATCCGACCGAAGGTCCGCCACGACTGGACCCGAATGATTGATGCACCCCAGTTCGGTTCTCCAAAAAATCTCGCCATCGGACCGAAGAGCGATCAGTTCTTCCGATCCTGAGGTCAGTATTATTTCTTGCATGCCATCTCCATCCAAATCGGCTACCGCCGGCGGACAACTAAAACCCCCGGGGACTTCAACATTCCAGAGTAATTCCCCCAACCGATTCAGGCAGACAAAGTTTCCCTCACGGTCGCCTCCAAGCACTTCGACCTGGCCATCCCCATCAAGATCGGATGCCACCAATGTGGTCCGGTTCCACTCGAGCCCAGAGGGCAGGGAATAGACCCACATCTCTTCTCCCTTCGAGGAGAATGCGCGCAGAGTTCCTTCCTTACTTTGAGTCAAGACTTCCAATCCATCTCCTGGAAAGAGATCCGCCAATGTCGGTGGGTTGGCAAAGACTTCATGAGTTGGAACCGACCAATGGATCTCTCCCGCGAAATCGCAAACAATGACCCGTCCTGTAGTGGTTGCGAAAACCAGTTCTTCTTCTCCCCCTTCAATGATTTCTCCGACTAGTATGGATGAATCCGCGATACCGATCCCATACTTTCTCTCCCACAATACCTCCGCCGCTTCGATGGAATTCATGGTGATTGTCGCTAAGACTGTGATGAAGAAACATTTCATGGCCATCAGGTTTTCTCCGCAACTCAGAAGTTCAAGGAATGGGAGTTTATCATCACATCTTCCGATGATGAACTGTTGAAGGCGCGGCCTCTTACAAGGACTGGGATGATTAAAGACTGGAATAGGGCTATGGTTGCTTAGAGCCACTTCAAGCTAATGGGAGCATGAGTATGCAACGAATTCTTGCGACATTGGTCATATCCACGTTAATAGGCATCGTATCGTCCGAGGCGGCCCCAAAGTTTCGCTTCATCTACAACTCCGATGGGGGCAACATATTCATCTATAAGAAACCACCGATGACTCCAGAGGATGTCTACAGGTATGTCGACGAGGTGGCCGAGACCAGCGCCACCTCTTTCTTTGTTTGTCCCAATTACTGCCAACCCATGATGTTTAGGAGTGAGTTCACCGGATTGATTGGCGATGATGCTACTGAGGAACAAGAGAAAAAAATTCAAGAGGAAGGCCTGGAGAAAAATGTCTCATTGGAACGCGCCATCCTTAACTTGAGAGGCCTCATCGAGCAAGGGCACGATCCCGTAGGAATCATCTTGGACCGCGCCAAAGAGAAAGGACTCGAGGCATTCCTATCGTTTAGGCTTAATGAGATTCACAGTGTTGAAAAACCGGAAGGTCTCATCATCACCGACTTCTGGAGGGAGCACCCGGAATGGCGCGTCGCCGAAGAAGGACATGAGGTCGGCCCCATCTATGCTGAAATCATCGGACCACGAGTTCATCCGATCGTATCGAGCTGGTTTTGGGGAGGTCTCAATTTCGCGATTCCAGAGGTGAGGGCTCGGCGTCTCGCCCAGCTCCGCGAGTGCTGCGAGCGATATCCTCAACTCGATGGACTGGAGATTGATTTTCAAAGGTTCCCTGTCTATTTCAAAGAAGGCGAGGAAAAAGATCACATCGAAACGATGACCGAATGGATGCGACAGGTCCGGGAGATGGTCGATGAAGTCTCGGAGACTCGGGACAAACCGATTCTCCTGACCGCCAGGATCATGGCGACACCCAAGCAGAATCTCGGAATCGGTCTCGATCCCTTTACCTGGGCCAAAGAAGGTCTGATCGATTTTGCCGTTATCTCACACTACCTCCGGAATGATTACACATTACCCGTCATGGAATTCAGAGAACAGATGCCCAAAGACTTTCCACTTTATGCGTCCATCGAAGTGGAACCGAAACCTGAGAACTACATCAAACTGGCAAGAGAACTCTGGGATCAAAAGCCCGATGGGATCTATCTCTTTAACTTCTTTACCTCCCGCGAAGGCGCCAAGGAACCTCCCTTCCACATCTTTAACCAGATCGGTCACCCCGAATGGATTCCCGAATCCACCGAATGAATGAAGATGAGGGAGATAGCCCCTTGATTAAAAGATGTATTTCAGTAGCATATTACCATAATGTTGCCGCCAGAGAAAAACATTGCTCTCCTATGTGCCGCGCTCATCTTGTTATGCACAACACCCAGTGAGGCTTTCATCTCTTTTGAAGGAACTCCCATTCAATATTCGACACGGAAAACAACCGACCCTGTCGCCAAGCTGCAAGAGCGGATCGAGAGTGGGCAGATCGCTCTCGAATACGATCCCGATAAAGGGTACCTCCCTTCGGTTTTAGAACATTTAGATATTCCCGTCTCATCCCAGGTCCTTGTCTTTTCAAAAACCAGTTTTCAAGCTCCCCACATCACACGCGAAACTCCTCGCGCAGTCTATTTCAACGACGACGTTTATATCGGATGGGTTCAGGGCGGTGAGGTCATCGAGGTCTCTACTGTCGATCCCGAACAAGGAGCCATCTTCTATGCTCTTCATCAGAATCCCGACCATCCACCCGATTTTGATCGTCAAACCGATGCCTGTCTTCAATGTCATGCGTCGCCCCTCACCGAATCGGTTCCGGGCCACCTGTTCCGATCTGTCTATACCGACAAACTCGGGAATCCGATTCTCAAGGCCGGGACCTTTGTCACCACCCAGAACAGCCCGATGAACGAGCGTTGGGGAGGGTGGTATGTCACCGGCCGACATGGCGACCAGCGTCACATGGGAAATGTCTGCTTGATAGACACCGAGAATCCGGAGGATCTACCAGTTGAAGAGGGCGCAAACCTGACCCGTCTCGATTCTCTCATAGATACGACTCCCTATCTTTCGCCCCATAGTGATCTGGTTGCTCTCATGGTTCTGGAGCATCAGACGACCATGCATAACCTGATCACCCACGCCAACTATCAGGCGCGGATTGCGATGGCCATTCAAAGAGAGCTCGAGGAAATGGAGGGTATCTCCACAGATGAGCCTAGCACCAGCACTTTGAAGCGATTCTCATACGCGGCGGACCCCCTCCTGAAATACCTGTTGTTTGCTGAGGAAGCTCCGCTCGAAAGCCCTGTGAGAGGAACCGCTGGGTTCGCGAAGGAATTCGAGTCCCTGGGCCCCCATGATCAGCTTGGTCGATCGCTGCGAGATTTCGATCTACGAGTTCGAACCTTCAAGTACCCATGCAGCTTCCTGATCTATTCCGATTCGTTTGACCAACTACCGGTTCCATTCTTGGAATATCTTTATCGGCGTCTCTGGGAGGTCTTAGGTGAAGGGAAAACAGAATCCGAATACCCGAACCTGAGCGAAGAAGATCGAATCGCCATCCTGGAAATACTTCTTGAAACAAAACCGGATTTGCCATCCTATTGGAAACATCCCGATACATTGAATTAGTGGGACTCACTCCGATCGGTGTGAATGAGAGTCTCAATAACAAGAGAAAGGCGGGAGTGATCTCCCGCCTTTCATAGTTTTTCCCTTCTGGAACCCTCGTGGGTGGGCGACTATTTGATGAACAGCATTTCCTGGTAGGTCGGCAAGGGCCAAAGGTCATCTGCCACATGGCCCTCCAACTCGTCGACACACTCACGGATCTGCAGCATCTTGGGAAGAATCTCTTCTTTCACGAAAACACAGTGTTCCTCAGGCTCCTCGAAATCGTGTTCCTTCCCCTTGAGCGCCTGCAACTCCGCGACACTATCCTGCAAGCTTTGAATCAGATCGGTCACTTTTTGCAGAGTCTTTTGATCCGGTTCAATTCCCACTGCCTTGAGATTGGATAGAGATGTTGCCAACTCGCTCTGGTAGCGAATAGCGGCCGGGATGATCAATGTCCGAACCATCTCCATCACCAAATTGGATTCGACATTAACGGTGGCGACATACTGTTCGGAATAGACTTCGTATCGTGATTCCACCTCCCGTTTGGATAAGACTTTGAATCGGCTAAACAGTTCGGCCACTTCCTGGCTCTTCAGGGTTGGTAGTGCATCCGCAGCAGTTCTTAAGTTGGGAAGCCCTCGTTTCTCTGCCTCATTATGCCAACTCTCTGAGTATCCATCTCCATTGAAGACCACGCTCGAGCAGGTGGTCCAAACCTGTTTGACGATAGAGGCAACTACTGCACCGACTTCTTCCGGAGTGGATGGATTCTCGGACTCGAGTTTTTCCGCGAACTCACTCAGGGATTCGGCCAGAATTGTGTTCATCACCACCAATGGCCCACCGATCGATTGACTCGAGCCGACCGCTCGAAACTCAAAACGATTGCCTGTAAATGCCATCGGACTCGTCCGGTTACGATCGCCCGAATGTTTGGGAATGGGTGGGATGGTGTCGACCCCGATACTCAACTCATCTTTTTTCGAAGTAATGGGTGTTCCCTCTGCGATGGCCGTGAAAACCTGTGTGAGTTCGTCTCCCAAAAATACCGAGAGAATCGCAGGAGGTGCTTCATTCGCTCCAAGTCTATGATCGTTGGAAGCCGAGGCAACCGACGCGCGAAGAAGCGGGGACCAGCGATGGACCGCTTGGATCATCGCCGCACAGACCAACAGGAACTGTGCATTCTGCCCAGGAGTATCGCCCGGGTCGAACATGTTTCCCGCTTTGGGGGAACCAAGAGAAAAGTTGAGATGCTTTCCGCTACCGTTAACACCCGCAAATGGTTTCTCGTGCAGTAAGGCAACCATTCCGTATTTCTCGGCCACCTTTTTTAGCGTCGCCATCATGAGTTGTTGGTGGTCGGTTGCCACATTACCGTATTCAAAAACAGGTGCGATTTCGTACTGGCCGGGTGCGACTTCATTGTGCCGTGTCTTGGATGGGATTCCGAGTTTAAACAACTCACGCTCTACTTCGAACATGAACGCGAGCACCCTTTGTGGAATCACTCCGAAATAGTGATCGTCGAATTCCTGACCTCGCGGTGGCGGTGCGCCAAACAGGGTGCGGTTGGAGGCAATCAAATCGGGACGTGCCAAATAGAAATTCTTATCCACTAAGAAATATTCCTGCTCGGGACCCGCGGTGGAACTGACATTGGGCCCATCATTTCCAAAGTACTTCAATACTCGCTGAGCCTGTTTGTTGAGCGCTTCCATCGAACGGAGGACCGGCGTCTTTTTATCCAGGGCCTCACCAGTCCAAGATACAAACGCGGTGGGTATGCACAGAGTTGCCCCATTAGGATTTTCCATGATGTAAGCGGGACTCGTGACATCCCAGATCGTGTACCCGCGCGCTTCAAAAGTTTGACGGATTCCGCCCGAGGGGAACGACGATCCATCCG
>JAJDBZ010000541.1 GCA_029261095.1 Candidatus Omnitrophota bacterium
CACCTCTTTCGGTTCGCCCACTTCGAATGCCATCACAAAACGATCGCCGGCTTCGGCGATAGCGGTGTTGTAGAGACCCCAGTTATTGGTGAGGAGCGCGGGTCGAGAAGCCCACTCGATGAGGTCGTCGGAGTAAAAAACCTGGACAGTGGAGGCGCCCCAAGTCTCGACACCATAAACATACATCCGGTCCTCGTGAGTGAACGCGGTTCCGAGATGATAACCGAGGGCGAAGGGGGGAGAGGTCTCACCGTTCTCTTGGTCCACAAATCGGAAATAAGGTTTCCCGAGTTCGTTGTGCTTGTATCGGTCGCGGACATACTCGAAACGGTAGAGGCGATCCTTGAACACAATGGGGGAGGCTTCGACCAAGTCGCACTCGATGGTCCCCAGTTTCTCGATCTTGGGGGGCTCAGGTTCGGCAAAAGCGCCGCATGCGATGATGAGTGTAAGAATACAAGTGAGGAATTTCATTCGGTTTCCTTCTCTTTCTGGTGCTCTTCTTTGAGTCGCCTCCAATAATCGAGGCGTTTGATGATCTCCCTTTCGAAGCCACGTTCGACCGGGTGGTAGAACGTGGTTCCTTCGATCTCATCCGGAAGGTATTGCTGGGGAAGATATCCCTCCTTTGAATCGTGGTCGTATTGGTACTGTTTGCCATAGCCCAGGTCTTTCATCAGCGAAGTGGGCGCATTGCGGATATCGAGTGGAGTGGGCAGGGGCCCCTTCTCCCGGGCCACATTCATCGCCTGTTTGAAAGCGGAGTAGGCGGCGTTGCTCTTCGGGGCGCTTGCGAGATAGAGCGCGATTTGCGCGAGGGCGAGTTCTCCTTCCGGGGTTCCGAGAGTCCGGTAGGTTTGATCAGCCGCGAGGGCGAGAGGGAGCGCTTGAGGGTCGGCGTTGCCGATATCTTCGCTGGCGAAACGGACCATGCGACGCGAGACATAGAGGGGATCTTCACCCGCGGCCAACATTCGGGCCAACCAGTAGAGAGCGGCGTCGGGATCGCTGCCGCGAAGGCTTTTGTGAAACGCGGAGATCAGGTTGAAATGTTCCTCACCCGATTTGTCATAGAGGAGCGCCTTCTTCTGAAGGGCTTCAAGGAGGATCTCTTCGGTTAGAGCAAGCGGGTCTTCCGGATGCGCTTCGACCGCAAGTTGCAGCGAGTTGAGCGCCGAACGCGGGTCTCCATGGCAGGCATCGGCCAATGAGGATAACGCATCGCTTTCCACCTGGATGGATCTTTTACCGTAGCCACGATCGTCATCATTGAGAGCCAATTTGATTACTGCGACGATGTACTCCACACTCAGGGGTTCCAAGACATAGACACGGCAACGCGAGAGGAGGGCGCTGTTGACCTCGAAAGAGGGGTTTTCGGTCGTCGCCCCGATCAGGGTAAACAATCCTTTCTCAACATGAGGTAAAAGAGCATCCTGTTGCGATTTGTTGAACCGGTGAATCTCATCAATGAAGAGGACTGTGCCCGTCCCGGAGTGATCGCGAAACTGACCAGCCTGCTCAACCGCCTCGCGGATATCTTTGACGCCAGAATTTACCGCCGAGAGAGTGACAAACCGTGATTTCGTCTGAGAGGATAGGAGCAGGGCCAAGGAGGTCTTTCCACTTGCCGGTGGCCCCCAGAAAATGAGGCTGGGAAGGGCTCCGGTTTCCACTGCTTTGCGGAGGAGGGTTCCCGGACCGATGACCTTTTCCTGTCCGAGAAACTCATCGAGCGACTTTGGCCGCATCCGTTCCGCGAGGGGGGGATTCGCTTCGAACGGAGGTTTCGATCCCTTTGGTCTTTCTGTCGGATCGCTCTCCGAAGGTTCTGGGTCTCCTCCAAAAAGGGTCTGCTGGCCAGTCATGATGACAGGAGGTTAGCACATCGACGGGTCCTGTCAGCGGAACGGATCATTGGAAGGCAAATAGGCAATACCTCCCAAATTCTTTCTTCTTTTTCCGGAGCGTGGAATAATGGCCCCATTCAACGAGGAGGATTCATGGAACATTCATGGCTTCATTTCAATCGGAACGATGTCATCACCAAACGATTCCAGTTGCTGAAGGAGGGGAATTTCTTATGAACCTCAAAATTTTTTTAGAACTCCTCTTCCTATGGTTATCGGCCCTTCTTGTCATGCTCGGCCCCTACATGGCGATTGTGCATGGCCTTCCATGGCTGGTTCAGGAGCAGGGCTGGACTTTTGTTCAGGCCGATTCAGTGAAACTCGCGGCGTCGATCAACCCTCACTATTGGGTTTTACTCTTGGTTTACCTGGTCATCTCTTTTTTCTTCACACCGACCTACGATTTGGAAAATCTGGGCCTCTTCGGATCAAGGAGGGACAACCCCTTTTCAATGGAGGACGATTACAACCGGACGTTGCACTCGGTTTATCAGCTCCTGCTCCCAGGCAAGCTGGTGTGCGCTGCTTTTCTTTTCACCTGGGCGGTGGTGAGAAGAGTTTCTTCGTCCTCGGAGACAGCGTAGCCCGCGACGGGTTAAAACCGCGTCGCTACCCACACAAAACCCATACCCTTTGGGTAAGGGTTGAGGGAAGAGTCCTCGCCCTTGTGGCGGGGACTTTGTGTGTGTAGCCCCACGGTTTTAACCTGGCGCGGATTCAATTGGTTTCGATGGTTCTCATCCTCAATGAGCTGAAGGTTGAGTTGGGTGAGATGCGGGATGTCTTTAATTTTAGCCTTTCGAAATTTCATGAATATCATTTCACCGAATTGACATGCTACAGATTGATTTGCGTTGCGTCTTTAAGCCTCGTGGCCGTGTGATTGGCCCACATGTATGCACCAATCAGAAATAGAATTCCCAAGTTGAATGCGATTGTGGTGAGAAAAATAAGCGACTTAATGAGGGGAGCCCAAAGTGGTGGCGAACTGTATGGAACGCCGATGATCCGTGTGATTTCATTCGAGAACTTGACCAATACTGGGACCGAAATAGCTGTCCAAAGAAGGCAACCAATCCCCAACAAAACCATCACAAAGCATCGGTGACAAACTTTCGGATCCTTTTGGAGTCCTTGCGGAAAGGAAGAAAAGTTAACCTCTTCCGAGGGCACTCTCCAAATTCTCCGAACCCTGTTGATTGCGCAAAATACAAGGAAAAAAGCCAGCAGAAATAACGGAATCAGCCATAACGGGCCCAAATAACCGAATTCAGCAGTATGGGTAGGAAAGACAATGAAGACGACGAAAAAGACCGCGCCCAAAAACACCGCGAGATTTCGATTCAAGGTTGTCTCCTCACACTGTCGTCAATTGGAAACCAAACTCTATCCTTCATTCAATTATAGGACTTTTGATGGCATGATCCACTAAGAATCGACATTTGGCGAAACGAACATTGCCTTTGTCCGAAACGAACGTTTAGGAGATGCCACCAATGACCCTTGAAAAAAGTATCCGGAAAGAACCATTCCCCCGAGAATTCCCCGGCGCGCTTTGGTATGGCGAGGAAGAGAAGGAAGCGCTTTGTCGAGTTGTCGACGCAAAGTCCCCATTTCGATTCTATGGGATCGAACCCCAGCGAGAAGTCGAGCAATTCGAAAATGAGTTCGCCGAGTTTGTTGGTGCTCCATTTGCTCAAGCGGTCTCGAGCGGGACCAGCGCCCTACTCACCGCCATGACAGCGTGTGGGATAGGCCCGGGACAGGAGGTTCTCCTCCCCACCCATTTCTGGATCTCCACAGTGGCGGCGGTGGTGCGGGCCGGAGCCATCCCCGTGCTGGTGGAGATCGACGATACCTACAACATGAACCCCGAGGACCTCAAAAAGAAAATCACGGAGCGGTCCTCCGCAGTCCTGCCTGTCCACATGGCGGGCGCCCCGGCGAACATCGAACCGATCTGCCAGGTCGCACGGGAAAACAACTTAAAAGTAATCGAAGATTGCGCGCAAGCCAACGGCGCCACAGTGAACGGCCAATCGATCGGCTCTTTCGGCGACATCGGCATCTTCTCCTTCCAGGTCAATAAGAACATGACCGCAGGCGAAGGGGGCATGATGGTCATGAAGGACGAGACCCTCTATCGGAAATGCAACGCGGCTCACGACATCGGCATCCCCTGGATCAAGGGAATCCCAAACGATCAAGAAGACCACTTTCTCTGGGGTTGTGGCGCGCGGATGGGGGAACTGGCCGCCTCGCTGCTCCGTGTCCAACTGAAAAAATTTCCAACCATCCTCGACTCGATGCGGTCCTCGAAGCGACGCATCGTCGAAGGCATTTCCGACATCCCGGCATTGACTCCGGCACGTTCGGTGGACCCCACCGGCGATTCCTCCTCGTTTTTGATCATGACCCTCGATTCGCATGAAAAGGCGAAATCTTTTGTCTCGCGCCTCAATCAGACACCCTTATCGGCCATTCATCTCGAACACTATCATCTCCACATCTATTTTAATGTGAGAGGCTTGGTCGAAAAACAGAGCAACTCTTCCGATGGGTTCCCATGGACACATCCGGCCAACGCGCCTCATGTTCGAGATTACGGCCGGGGGACTTGTCCGGCATCGGACGACCTCTTCGAACGGGGCGCGATGATCTCGATCCCCTCACGGTTGTCGGATGAGGATGTGAACGACATGATCGAGATTCTACGCTGGGCCGCCGAGGGATTGGGATAAAAGCGGCAGGTGAATGTTGATGTCAGTCCCTTAGTCCATCTTGTGAACTTTCGACAATCTCTGATGAGGGTGGACTCGGGTTAACTGGAGTCTTCTTCGCTCCCTTTCGAAACCATACTCACTTCGATCGGTCTCACCGAATCGATGTGGATATCCCGCTGCGGGAAAGCGATGACTAAATTACTATCACGGAATAGTCGGTCGACATTCATCCTGACTTCGGTTTCGGCTTGGCGCTTGTCCATAATTCGACGCATTCTCACCCAAAAATGA
>JAJDBZ010000542.1 GCA_029261095.1 Candidatus Omnitrophota bacterium
GAGTTCTCCACCCAACCCGGGGTCGCGTTCCAGGATCTGTTCTGCCACCTCTTCACCGACATGGAGTCCGAAGGTTTCACGGAGTTTTTGTTTCTCCTTCATCTCTTTGACCATGGTGTTGAACTCATCGATGAGGGGACCAAACTCATCGGCCCGAAGCAGATCCACTTTGGTGTCGAGGTTTCCAGCGGCGACGGCGCGAGAGGCATCGCGGAGTTTGTGGATCGGATCGACCACCAGTTTTGAAAGAAGCAAGGCGCTCCCCAACCCAAAAGCGATGCCGAGCCCGCCAACCGCCGCCTTGAAAGCGAAAGTCTGTTCTCCATCACCTGCGAACTCCAGTAAAAGCAAAGAGACAATCGGACAGAACCCGATTGACAGTGTCCACAGAAACCCATGGCCGCGCAGTGAAAGGACCACAGTTCCAGAGGTTTCGTAAGGACGAGCCTCTCGGAAGAAGCGGGGGTAGAGAAATTTTTGGGAGATGATTTCAACAATATAAAAGGCATGTGTGGTAGTGATCAGAGCAGCGATCAGGATAGAGATGGCAATCTGCACATCGACCATCGGTGCCACCGGGTCGCTGGAAAACCGTAGCGCGAACGAGAGCGAGGGAGCGCAAGCCAACCACCCGAACCCACAAATGGAGATTCCATACCACGGGAGATTGAGCACCCGACGTCGAAGATTCTCCATCTCCTCGGGATGCAATTGCCCTTCCATCGATTCCGCCAACCGACAATAGGGACGGTAGAGTGAAAAGACCAACGAGAGCCAGGAGGCGATCAATGGGGGGTATACGACGAGGTTGTACCAGAGGACACCGGTCAGAAATTTTTGGTTTTGGTCGGGGGTCAGCAGCGGCTCGACACGGGTGATGTTGTACCAAATGTTGAAGGCGCTCCCCAACAAGACCGCGAACAATGGAGCCAGGGTCAACAAAAAAAAGGGGGCGCAGTTCTTGAACCGCGAGGCGGACTCATCCATGCGTTTAGTTTAGTGGGTTTACGGCGAGGTCCGCCAGATGGCTAAATCAATTGGCTTCCGCCACTTTCGTATCGCCATTTCCGGGCTGACCCACGATCAGGCGGATCGGTTCACCGACAAACAGCAATCGCGCGGGGGCGGGCGCTTCGACTTTGGCCTGAATAAAAATGTCGCGTTCCATCGGTTCCACCCAGGATTCGCAATAGATCTGCATGCTTCTCTCGGTCTCGCCCTCGCGCACAAGGATTCCGTTGAGACCCGTGTCGGTGACATACACCCCGAAGGGTAGGTTCAAGACATCGATGGGGATCCTCGCTGAAAATCCATTGTACCGATCGATGTTGACCGACAACCACTGCGACTCTCCCGGTTTGATTCGAAGGGTATCCACCCCATTGTTCACCAAGAGGTCGGGTTGTTTGTCGACCGCGATGATTTCTCCGATAAGAACCTCGCGCACCACTTCTTCTCCATCGATCTGTCCGGTTCCGGTGATCCGAACGGTGCTGCCTCGCTCGCTCGATGTTGCTCGTGGGGAGGCCACAACCGCGAGATTCACATCGCTCTCGCTCTCGAGGATATCGCTCGGTTCGATCTCGATCCCCTCTGGGAGATCATGAGCCACGATGTGGATGGGACCCTCGAACTCGTCTTCCCGACGAACCGTGACCGTCATCGGCACACGGCTCCCGGTTTCGACATTGATTCGGTACGGGCTCGCCGAGAGCGCGAAGTCGGGACGCTGATTGCGAAGGGTGAGACGATATCGGTGGTCCGGACCGCTCGAACCGATGGTGTCGGACAACCGGACAAAAAAATCGCCACTCTCCGGCGCGGTAAACAAGAGCCGGGAATCCGTGGATTGGCTTCCGTATTGATGGGAATCGTCATTACGCCAATAGAGATCGAAAACCGGCATCCCATTCGGTTCGAACTCGGTCTTCGCGGGATGGACTTCAACCTTATAAACAGGAGTGCTGACCGCGTGATGTTCCGGTGTGGTTCCAAAATAAGCGCGGCGCTGCCCATCCGGGTATTGCTGCATCACCGCGTCTTCGTCGGCATAATCCGGAATTTTTAGAACCTTCAAGATTTCGGACCCGACCATGACATAATCTCCGATTCCAAGATCGGACCAATCCTCGATTCGCAGTCCCGCCTGTTGAGAATCCCGATCCGACAGGGTCATCTTGGTCTGGGCGATACAGCGAACCCTTCCGCGCTCCAACAACTTTCCATCGGATCCCAGGATCTCGATGAACGAATCGATGGGGGACCCGAGTTGCGCGGCCATTACCTCGAAGAGGACTTCCTGGCCTTTCTCGGCGCTGAAGCGGTAGACATCCGCCTCGTCGGCTCCTTCTTCGGAATAGAGACGACCGTTAACGGTCGAACCGAAGTCGAGAACCTGCGCCTCGATCGGTGTATTGTTTGGTTCGGTTTCCGAGGTTTCGGTGTAGTGGCCGATGACGATCTGACGGTTCTCCGCTGGGTTGTAGCCCTCGTAATCGGGTAACGGGAGATCGACTTTTCGGTTATGCGGGGAATTCCCCGGAGGCGTCACTTCGAGTTCCGAAACGCCTCCGATGTTATAGGCACGCACCCAAACCTTCTGTGGCGACCCGGTGGCGATCCCGAGAGGCGCCACCTCGGCCACATAGGGAAATTCGCCGATATGAAGTCGGTAACTCATGTTTCGTCTGCGATCCCGGTCGCTGATCTCGATCAAGTAGTCCCCGGTCTCCTCGGCGCGGACCGCGACATGGGGATTATCGGTCCCGTTAAATTCAGTATGCGTGACCTGCTCTTCCCCTTCGGCTGTGAGAATGCGAAGGAGAGGATTGAGTCCGGTGTCTCTGAGAACACAGACCAGTTCCTGGCCCTTCTCCAGATGGACTTTGTACCGATCGACATCCCCTTCCAAGTTCGTGGTTCCGACCAGCCGGATGGGGAAGTTGATTTCCTGAGCCTCGGCAAGGGTGTCGTTCGGTTCCACCTCCCCGGTGTCGCCGGAATCCGAGATCTTGAACTCTTTCGCATTTGAGAGACCAATGGGTGTATCGGCAAAGAGGTGTTTCGTTCCCAACCCAGCGTCCGATGGAATGTCGACGGTCATCTTGATTTCATAGGGCTGGGCATAATTGTGAAACTGGGTCCCACGGCTTTCTTCATTGTATTTGAATTCCGGTACGGGTTTCGCTTCGAATTGAGTGACCTCAATCCCGAGTTTCTTATCGGTGAAATAGAGTTCCGCGTCCGCCAGGTTCCGCCCCTTCACAGTGAGTTCTACTGTCGAACCACGCGGCCAAACATCGGGCGATAATGAATCGACTATGGGAGGAATGGTCGCATCGATGAATACCGCGTCGACATGGATCTTCCCAGTTTTCCCTTTACGTTTCCCTTTGGTGTCGATTTCGTTCTCATCGACATCAGCCGAGGCCATCGATGTTTCAGTCGAGGTTCCGTCGGTCCAAATCGACCGACCCGATTGGGAGTCATAAACAGTCATCGTCCCATCGAAACGCCCGACCGCGAGATGATTTCCATTTGGGTGGAGGTCCATGCACTGTGCCCAATCCGATTGGACTTCATACACTTTCGGAAGGCTCATGGTGGAGGTGTCCCAGGCCTTGACTTGTTTGTCCTGAGCGGTGGAATAGAGAGTGTCGCCCTCTTTGGAATAGAGGATCTTCAGGAGCGGTCCATCATGGGCAAAGGTCGAGTGGAGAAGTTGTCCGGTGGTCAGCGCCGATTGAGTGAATCCCTCCTCGGACTGTGAGGCGAGGAGATCCCAGACACGGATCATTTTGTCCGAGGCGCCCGCGGCGATCAGGTCACCCTTGGGAGCGAAGGCGACCGTGTGGACAGCGTCTGTGGAATCGGAAAGAGTTAGCACCCTTTCTCCCGTTTCGGCGTCCCAGAGTTTAACTGTTCGGTCCCCGCTCCCCGAAGCGAGACGGGTCCCGTCATCGCTGTAATCCACCGAATAGACCGCATCGACATGGTCTTTCATCAGGTGGGTTTCTTCGGCTGTTTCGATGTTCCAGACACGCACAGTCTTGTCGTAGCTGCCTGTCGCGATCTGCTCGCCATCCGGATGGAAATCGAGGTCCAGAATATTATCGCTGTGGCCCTCGATTTTCTTGAACTGCTCACCCTTTGGGATATCCCAAAGAACGATCTCTCCCGATCGGCCGGGTTTGCCTCCGCCTGCGGCGAGTCTTTCACTGTCCGGAGAAAAGGCGAGGCCGCGCACCATCTCCGCATGGCCGGAGAGATCATCAGCCTTCTCGATCGAACCATCATCTTTCACTGCGAATAGTTCGACGACACCGAGCCGCCCGCGGGCCAACCACTTGCCATCGGGAGAATAGGCGACCGAGGCTATGGGAGACTCAGCCCAATCCTTGTCGGGTAAAGCGGTCTTAGGGGAGGAACTCGGGTCGGGTTGATTTGTGGCTTCTTTTTTGTCGGATGCCCCCCCCTCTCCCGCTTTGGCTCCTTGATCGATCCATTTTTTAATCAGATCGATTTCTTCTTGGGGGAGTTTGTCGAATTTATTGGGAGGAGGCATGTGGGGTTCTTCGGTGTGTTCAATGGTTTTCACCAGCATACTCTCCGCCGAGTTCCCGGGCTCGACCACCTCTCCATACTCGCTCCCTTTGAGCAGAGTCAAAACTGTGGACAGATCGAGTTCCGCCTTCAACTTATCCGCTTGTGGCGAATGACAGCCATTACAACTCTTCACGAAGATGGGAAGGATGTCTTTTTCGAAAGTGACGACGTCCTCGGCGTGGGCCGCCCCCACTCCAGCCACATAGCCGATAAGGATCAGGATTACTCGAATTTGTTTTTTCCACATACTCAATCTTCTCTCAACTCTTCAATCGATTAGAGTCCGTTTCAACGGACGACCCACTGTGTAGCGACGGAATTGATTCCGTCGCGGGCTTTCTAGTGGTTGAACAAAAACTCTTTGCTGCTCATGACCGCCCAAGCGAGGTCTTCCATCGCTTCGCGTTTACGCGTCTTCAACTCTTCGCCTTCAGCACCCGACACGGCTTCGGAGAGGACAGCGAGCGCCTTTTCCCTCTCCCCTTCAGTCGGATATCTGGAGAGGGCTCTGAGGAAAAGATCCTCGACACTCTTGCTGTTATCCGCATCCTCGGATATCACCGCTTGAACAATCGATGTCTCTGCACGGAGCTTATCGTTGAGTGTATCTCCATTAGCGATATGCAGGGTCTGCGCGATGTTGGCATCCTCGGTTCGTTCGCACGCGCAAGTCTGTTTGCGTTCCGGGCGCCCGAAGGCGTTGAGGAAATAGGAGGCCACTTCGGAATCGCGTAGCTGCAGCGCGCGAGCCCCCTCTGGGTATCCCGCGAACTTCGTTGGAACTCCGGTCGCTTGAGCATAGGCATCCAGAATCACCTCAGCCGGCAGTCGTCGCATGATATACTGGGAGTAGTTTTTGTTATCCGGTTGCGATGGGTCTGAGGGCGCCGAGGATCTCTGATAGGCGGCGGAGTTCATGATGGTCCGCATCAGGTGTTTGAGGTCGAACTTGTGTTTCGCGAGGTTGTCGGCCAAAGCGTCCATGAGCGGCTGGTTCGATGAGGGGTTGGTCAAACGGAGGTCATCCTCGGGCTCCACCAAACCGCGGCCCATGAAATTCTTCCAGACCCGATTCACAATGGCTCGGGTGAAGTAAGGGTTCTCGGGTGAGGTTAGCCAATCGGCCAAAATTTGCCGTCGGTCGATCGAGGCATCCAGAGAGATCGGTTCTCCATCCAAGGGTTTGGGGGGCAGAGGTCGCGCTTTGCTGGGGTGTAGGATATTTCCGAACGGATTGGCGATGACTTCGGTTCCGCCATCTTTACCGTTTTTCAGTTTGACTCGGGCCAACAGATTGGCCATCCCGTAGTAATCGTCTTGGGTCCATTTTTCGAGCGGGTGGTTGTGGCACCGCGCGCAGGTGATGGACATGCCGAGAAAGGCCTGCGAGGTCGTCTCTGTCAGGTCGGTGGTTTCTTGGTGCATCTTGAAGAACCCTGCCGCCCCGTTTTCGAGAGTGCTTCCGCTGGCGGTGATGATTTCGCTGACGAACCGATCCCAAGGTTTGTTCTCTTCAACACTCTCCCGGATGAAACGATAAAACGAGTTGAGTTCTTTGGCTTCTTTCAGGTTGCGGGAAGAAACCAAAAGGAGATCGGACCACTTATAGGACCAGTAATCGACAAACTCCGGACGTTCGAGGACTCGCTCGATGAGCGCGGCGCGTTTGTTGGGGTTTCCGCTGCGGAGGAATCGTTTGACCTCTTCGACATCCGGCAGGATACCGAGTGTGTCCAGATATACCCTTCGTATGAAAGTGGCATCCTCCGCCTCGGTTGTGGGAGCGATCTGGAGACTCTCCAATTTCGCCAGGACATGATCATCGATGAAATTCTTACGGTCCTCGGAAGCATAAACCTCGGGAGAGACCGACTCGGACCGGGGGACCAGGACATCGGCGGAAGTGACCTTGCTCGAATACCACACGGTGATACAGGTGGACCCGGGGGCGAGGACACTGACTCGGCCAACATCATCGACCACCGCAACCGATTCATCGGTGGTATCGAACTTCGCCCACTCAGTCACATCGCGTAGGGAACCATCGGTGAAAACCGCCTGAACGATCATCTGTTGATTGGAATTCTCGCTGAGCATGACTTGCTTGGGGAGTATCTCAAGATGCGTGATCCGGGGATCCTCTTCGCTCGCTCCCGGAGCGCCATCCTGTATCCACTCCAGAAGCATTTGATAAGACTCGGAATCCTGGTCAAATCGTTCTCCTCCCTCATGCGCGATCTGAGCGGTCGGTTTGAGAAGAATCAGACTGTCTTCGGGATGTGTCAGAGAGACGCGTCGGCCATCCGCCTCACGGGTAATCGCGAGATGATCCGCTTCGAAATCGTAACCGCGCAATGAGAGTTTGAACCCATTCTTTCCGGCGGCCGCGCCATGACAGGCGCCGGTGCTGCAGCCTTTCTTGTACAGGATCGGTTGAATATGATTTCTAAAACTCCAGTTGAACGGTTGATCGGCGCCCTTGACCCTGACCACCGAAGTGGTGGTCTGGCCATCCACTTGTGCGGTGATCGTCGTTTCTCCATTAGCCACAGCACGAACTTGACCGGTATCGTCAATAGTGGCGATCGCCGGGTCGGAAGAGTGGAAGGCTGCCTGTTCGGAAACATCGCCTTTCCAGAGTGCCCCCTCTTTTTCTTCAACCAGGACTTGGTGGGTTTGACCGACTCGGGTGAGTTCGATTTCAGAGGGAATAAGAGCGATTTCACCCTCGGCTCCGGCATCTCCCGGAGCCGAGGAGAGAGTGATGACTCCCATAACCAATGCGATTAAAACTGATCTGCCGAATTCTCTCATTCCGTTCCACACGAACTCCTAAGAGTCCTTCCTCCTTGGTCCTTGATTCATTAATAAACTTCCCAGTGGGATACCTTTGAGACACCGGGGTTCCCTTCGGCGCTTGTAAAGAAAAGGTCACCCCGAGATTCGACTCCGTTGGTCGGGGAGTAAACCGCCTCGCCAAGGCGGAGCGCTTCATTCAAAGTTGTGCATCCAGGACATCCGAAATTGCTGTCCACCGACATATCGAAGACTCTTCGACCTGGAAGGGTCGATCCCAATTGAAGGCAGTCCGCTTCGATGCAACCGCAATTGAAACCATTGACTTCACATCCGATGTCAGCGGTCCCGTCGGGTCCCAGGCTGCGAAGGACAAACTCCTCCATCAGGTTGATCCCGAAGTATTCGTATTGAGATCGTTCGAATTCTCCATTCTCTTTGAAGGGGTCTCTCGGTATTACTGTGAGTGTCTCAACTGGACTTGTCAAAACTCTGAGATCGTAATGGGTGTTACTCACAGGAGGTGAAGCCGCGAATTGCGCCCTGTCATCACCCTTTTGACTATAGAAGGCTCCGCCCAGCCAGAGGATTGAACAAGCATGAAAATGATTATCCGATGAGTTCGGATCCATCCCCGATGCGCGATCTGTCCAGGGACTCCAACCGGATTGCATGACTCCCCCCGCCGGAGGGAAGTGACCGCCAGTCATTGTGGAATCCTTGTATGCAAAAATACCCGTAGCTAGCACGTTCATTCCTTGTTGGGCTTCCGCCAAATTGGCCACCTTTCGTGATCGTTCCACTTCTGGGATTGCTATTGTGATGAGTATTCCAAGGATGAAAAATACGATGATGATTTCGATGATAGTAAATCCATTAGAACACCGAGTCTTTTTCATTGACATATCTCCTTAAAATGAATTTATGTCAATGAGGTTACATTATATCGATTAATTAGAATAGTTCCCAAATAGGTTCAACTCCGAAATCGACCACTGGGACGGGTCTCGACCCAGGCGAGGGGAGTTCTGTTTCTAGATCGATTCCCAAACTGTGGTAAACCGAAGCGACCAACTCATTTGGGAGGACCGGTCGCTCGATCGGGTAAGCGCCTATTTCGTCGGTTTTCCCGATGACGCGTCCGCCTTGGACCCCGCCGCCGGCTGCAAGGATCGACCAGACCTGGGGCCAGTGGTCGCGCCCGCCAGCGGGGTTGATCTTCGGTGTTCTACCGAACTCTCCTGTGGCCACCACCATGGTCGATTCGAGCAGACCCCGGTCCTTCAAGTCTTCGAGGAGGGAACTGTATCCCTTGTCGAACATGGGACCGATCAAATCGCTGTAGCACTCGATCGGGCTGAATGGGGCCGAACCGTGAATGTCCCAGGTGATTTCGTTGAACACTGTTTCAAACATGTTGACCGTGCAGAAGCGAACCCCGCGTTCGATCAATCTTCGGGAGAGGAGACAGCTCTGCCCGAATTTGTTCATCCCGTACTTCTCGCGAAGTTTCTCCGGTTCTTGGGTCAGGTCGAAAGCTTCACGGGCGGTTGCCGAGGACATCAATGTGTAGGCCTGGTTAAAACTTTCGTCCAAAAGCTTGGCGTCCAGATTGGATTCGAAATACTCGACTGATTCATCCACCAGACTGCGAAGGTTCTTGCGACGGTCAATGCGGACCGAGGAGATGTACTCGGGTGGCAGCAGGTCCGGCACTTTGAAATCGGGAGCGCTGGGATCGGCGTTCAAAACAAAGGGGTCATAAGCTTTTCCGAGAAAACCCGCGCTCTGGCCGTGCGGCATATTTCCCCCTGTCGGACCGATCGGTTCCGGCATCATGACATGCGGCGGCATATCGTTCTTGCCGCCACGAAGGTATCCCAGCACACAACCAGCGTTCGGTTGTTCGAGACCATTTAGAAAAAGCCTTCCGGTTTGCATCATCTGGTGCCCTGTGTCGTGCACCCCAGCCGCTTTGTGGTGCATGCTTCGGACGATCGAAAACTTGTCGGCGTGTTTGGCGGTGCGTGGAAAGATCTCGGAGATCTGAATATCCGGGCTGTTGGTCTTGATCGGTTTGTAGGGTCCACGAATCTCAGCCGGGGCATCCGGTTTCATATCGAACGTGTCGAGTTGGCTGGGCCCGCCGACCAGGAAGAGGAAGATCGCGTTTTTGTCCTCGTTGGAGGTCCGCCCCTCCGCCTTCATCGCGTAGTAGGAAGACATCGTGAGGCCCGCGAGCCCCATCGATCCAGCGTGAAGGAAATCGCGACGGGACATCCCATCGCAGAAATGAACTTTCTTTTCAGCGTCGATTCGGAACATTCTTAGCGCACCATCCTTCGCTCATTCGGCGATAATCGCCGGGCAATACAACTGCGTTCCGGTTTCCACATAACCGGCACATTCAAGAACACCTCTTAGTTTACCGAGGTTTCCCGACAGAATCCACAGGAGAATGCGGCATAGGTAAGAATCCATGAGATAAGACCAACTTGCTCAAAACCCCGGGAAATCCCTATGATAAGGGACTCATGACGCGACTATTTGTCTTCTTTTCGATTTTAATGCTCTTCACACTCAGGGTGAGCGCTCAATCAGTCTCACCCGAGGCTATCGAATCCCTTTCGGAATCATTGCGAGGCATCGATTCCGATCACCCTTCACCCGAATCGATTGACTCCTGGTTCCAGGACGAGGAGGTTCGAATCGGGGACGAAATTGGCAGAGTCGAAAAGGAGTTACAGGCCTTCCGACAAAAAATTAAATTTCTTGAAACCCAACGCGAAACTCTTCAAACCCAGTTGGCGGTCTTCGCTCCTGCAACGCAATCGCCGGAGGCTTTGGATCTTTATCGAGACCACATCCAACCCATCTTCGAAAAGCATTGCATCGAATGTCACGGCGGCGGGAAGATCCGGAGCGGATTGGATCTGACCCAACGTCAGAACCTGATCTCAGGGGGAGACACCAGTCCGGCAATTGTTCCAGGGGATGCCAAGGCGAGTCTTCTTTACCAAATGGTGGCTCACCAAACCGAACCCTATATGCCTTACAAAGAGGAGCGTCTTTCCGAGGAGGATATTTCAAGAATTGGAGAATGGATCGACCTCGGTGCGCCCTATCCTGAAGAGAGTGCGGCGGTGGCGAACGCTGAACCCTTGGAACTCCAAGTCACCGAGGCCGATCGAGATTTCTGGTCGTTCCGCCCCCTCTCCAATCCGACCCCACCCGAGACAGTGGGATCCGGTTGGGCGAAAACACCGATCGATCGTTTCATCCTCTCGCGTTTGGAAGAGAAGGGAATCGGCCCAACTCCCGTTGCCCCCGAACAAAAACTGATCCGTCGCCTCTATTTTGATCTGATTGGTCTCCCCCCCTCTCCCGAAGAAGTTCAAGCCTTTGTTGAGGACGAATCGCCCGATGCCTATGAGAAGATAGTCGACCAACTCCTCGCCAGCCCACACTATGGGGAACGTTGGGGGCGGCACTGGCTCGACCTCGCCCGTTACGCGGACAGTGGCGGTTACGAGTTCGATGTGGAGAGACCGACCGCTTACCACTACCGCGATGCGGTCATCAAAGCTTTTAACGAGGACCTCCCCTACGACACCTTTTTGAAGTGGCAGCTCGCGGGGGATGAGTACGAACCGGGAAACCCCACCGCAGTTGCTCTCACCGGGTTCTGCACCTCGGGTCCGACCATCTCCAACCAGGAGACCGAGCAGAACCGTTATGACGAGCTCGATGACATGCTCGCAACCACCTCCTCGGCCATGCTCGGTTTAACTGTCGCCTGCGCTCGCTGTCATGACCATAAATATGACGCGATCCCCTCCCGCGATTATTACCGACTCCTTTCGATCTTCGTCCCCTCGGAACGGAAACAAGCATTCATGTGCGGCCTCGAGAAATCCATCCGTTCGACGAGTCTGGAGAACGAGTGGAAACCCCCCTTGAATGAAGCAAAGAGGAACCTCGACATTCTTCACAAACCCTATCGCGATGAGATCCAAGAGGAAAAAATCGCCGCCCTCCCCATCGGAGCGACCGAGAAAGATCTCTTACGCGCCCCCCGTGACAACGAGAACGCACGTCAGCGTCACCTCTTCGAAATGTTCGGGGACACGATTCGGCCCCGGTATCACGAGATCAGTGAGCGTCTCTCGGAGGCGGAGCTTGAAGAGAACGACCGCCTGCGCGAAGAAATTCGCGGGTGGGAAGCGAAACTCGGGACCCTTCCGCCGAAAGCACTCACCCTGACGGATAAGCACGACGAGCCAATCGAGAGTTATTTCCTGGCTCGGGGCGATCCGAAGAATAAGAAGGAGACGATCCAACCCGGTTTCCTCATGGTGCTGAAACCGGACAACTCTTCCGTGTGGAACGCCTATGCGGAGACCAGGGAAAAGACCACCGGCAGGAGGACCGCGCTGGCGGAATGGATCACCGACCCTTACAAGGGTGCCGGTCACCTAGCCGCAAGGGTGATCGTGAACCGTGTCTGGCAACATCACCTCGGCCAGGGCCTTGTGCGAACCCCATCGGATTTCGGAATCCAGGGTCAACCGCCCACGCATCCAGAGCTCCTCGATTGGCTCGCCACGAAATTTATCGAGGATGGCTGGTCGCTCAAGAAAATGCACAAACGCATTCTGATGAGCGCGGTTTACCAACAGGACTCAACTTACGCTGAATCAAATTCGCGGGTCGATCCGGACAACCGACTGTGGTGGAGAAGGGAGCCGCTCCGTGTCGAGTCGGATATTCTTCGCGACTCCATGCTCGCGGTGGTTGGGAACCTGAATCGTCGGATGTTTGGACCCGGAATCAAACCGAGACTCCACCCCGATCTGATCGCTACCGGTTCGACTCAGAAGTGGCCGACTCTCGAGGAGGATGGTCCGAAGACCTGGCGGCGCAGCATCTACATCTTCATCCGCCGCTCGGTCCTCATGCCGCTGCTCACTGTCTTCGATGGCCCCGACGCCACCCAAAGCTGCGCCCGCCGCCAGACCACGACTATCCCCCTGCAATCCCTCGAACTCCTCAACGACCGCTTCGCCCGACAGCAAGCCGAGTCTTTCGCCGCACGTCTCGAAGCCGAAGTCGGTCCGGGGGTTGAAGAGCAAATCGACAGAGCTTTCCGGCTTGCCCTCTCGCGAGCTCCAGACGAAAAGGAGATGCAAAACTCACTGTCCTTCTTGGAGACCCAAGAGGTACAATACGAAAAATCGGAATCGGACAATCCGACGGGAGATGCCCTAGTCGATTTCTGTCAGGCGCTGATGAATCTGAATGAGTTTGTTTATGTGGATTAGGGAGACGCTGCGATGCGAATGACCAAGATCGATCAAGCCTATTGGAATGCCATCAATCGAATGACTCTCGAAGAGAAAGCGAATCGGGCTTTCGCCATTTACCAAGAGTGCCACAACATGCATCAAGCTATTGTCAGAGAGCGGGAACCCGGGTTGAGCCAGCGTGAGGTCAACCGAAGAGTGGCAATGAAAATGTACCAATCCGATCCGATTACTCAACGTCTTCTAAGGAAAGCCGCCCCGAATGAACAATGAGCTCAACCGCCAAACCCTAGAGAGAATCATCCGAATCCTCCACAACCTGGAGGTTCCCTACTACTTCACGGGAGGAATCGTTTCAAATGTGTATGGCGACCCCCGATTCACCGAAGATCTTGATCTTGTGGTTTCCATTTCCTTGAGTCAGGCGGAGGGCCTTTTCAGCGCTCTCGATTCTGAGTTCAGGATAGACAAAGAAGAAATGATGGAGGGTGTCAGGAGTGGGAGAATCTTTCAGGCATTAGACGAGGACACTTTTGTCAAGATCGATTTTCATGTGGGCGAAAAGATTCCCGGCGCCTCCGACCGAGCCATCGAAACAAAGATCTTCGGGGTTGG
>JAJDBZ010000543.1 GCA_029261095.1 Candidatus Omnitrophota bacterium
AGGACTTCGTGTGAGTAGCGACACGGTTTCAACCTGTCGCGGCTGGGATCGATGAAGTCCGCAACGAGTTGAAATTCGTCGCTAGTCACACGAAACCCGCACCTGGGGGTGCGGGTTGGGGAGTTTTCAGGGCCCCGATACTTTCCCCCGAATCGTTCTTTGGAGTCTTGATATTCTTGTTCAAACACTCCCATGTTGAGTATCGGAAAACTTCGATGAATGGCGGTTCTATTGAGGAAAGTGCGGGAAATCCTCAGAATGTTGAAGGATGATGGCTGGTAATTGGATAGAGTCAAAGGGAGCCATCGTCAGTTCCGACATTCCGAAAAACCCGGGTGTGTGACAGTCGCTGGAAAGCCCAGCGATGACATAGCCCCAGGAACAAGAAACAGCATCTTCAAGCAAGCGAGGATTAGAAATTGAAGTATTTGATTGTGATTGAGAAAACGAGCACGGGGTTTTCCGCTTACTCGCCGGATGTCGATGGGTGTATCGCTACCGGAGCCACCGAAGAGGAGGTTCGCCAGAACATGAAAGATGCCATGGAGTTTCACTTCGAGGGAATGCGGGCGCATCAAGAGGAAATCCCAAAGCCACACACCAGTTCAAACTACATCGACCTCGCCTCCCCGGCCTAACCCTCGATACTTGGGCTAGGCATTATTCCGAAGGCCCCGACACCTTCCCCCAGTCCGCCTGAAGGATCAGCAGATCCATCGCATCAATCACCCCATCCCCATTGATATCGGTTCGTGAGTTGCGGTACGCGCTCTGGTACTCGTACGCGCCCATATCGAACGCACCTTCTCCATCGACGCCGACTCCGGGGACATCTTTCGGTCGTGGGTTTCCATCGAGGTCATCGAAGAGTTCAACAGTGGTTCCCGAATCGATGCACGGCGAATTTGATTGGAGACGGTAGTCCCCGTTTTCAGGATCGATGAACTGCGGGTCGGTCCCGATATTCCCATTCTCCGAGTATAATTCACCAACAATATTTGAGTGGATGGGGACGAAGGCACCCATTTGAAAAGGAGGACTAGCAACCACAGGAAATCCATTAGTCTGAGTAATACAATTTACAATACGAGCTTCCGAAAAAGGTGGCGGTCCATTTCCTCCCAAGACAAAAACTGCCGAACGGAACGTCAGGTTGAAAACTAATGATCCTATAAACGTCGAGTTGTGGCCACGCATGTGCCTGCAAAGCCATCCTCTTTTCCAACGACTACTAAACTTCCTCCTGTAGACGGACTGATTCGAATCATCAATGTGTTTTCGAACCGAAGGAACGCCCCTTTCGATACAATGGTTGTCGTTCCAATTTCTATGGGATCGTCGTCTCTTACGGTGCAATTCCTAATAGTGAGGCTACTTGTCGCTCCTCGACAGTCAATTGCGACCAAAAACTGTCGATCTCTAAATTGAAGTTCAAGGCCATCTAACACAGCGGCTTGCACATCAATTGCATCTACTGCCAATTCTTCACTTTGAACCTCTTCAAGAGTCGTTTTGTTCGCCTGCCAATCACGCTCGTCGAATTCGTCGATGTCCTCCGACCCCTGGAAACCACCAAATATACGGACCCCTGAGCGCAAGGTAAGAGTTTCTTCGTAAGTCGCTTCCTTGACCCAAATATCGTCGCCGGTTGACGACGCGATCAAGGCGTCGGAAATGGTTTGGAACCCGGTCGCCCAGGAGAGCCCATCGGTTCCGTCGCCGTCCTTCGAGACATAGAGAGTCGCCGCCTGCACCGGGAGGGCGATGACCACGAGCAGGAGGGCGTTTCGGAGGAATCGCATGATTCAATAATTGTAGGAGAAAGGCGAGCGGTTTGTCTAGGGAAAAATGTTGATCGGTTCCCGAGTCCGTACCCCCGTGGTACGGACTTCGTGTGTGTAGCGACACGGTTTCAACCTGTCGCGGCTGAAATCGATAACAACTGATCTGTGGTTCTCATTGAACTTTCTTGGAACCGATGGGGGCCGCAACGGGATAAATCCCGTCGCTACTCACACGAAACCCACACCACGAGGGTGTGGGTTGGGGAGGCTGAAGCCTCTACTCCTGTGAGGGGGTTTGATTCGCGGCCTGCGCTGCCTTGGCTTCCTCGCGTTCCCATTTCTCGGCGAGTGTCGGGTCCGCGTCAAAGAGGGCGCGTTTCATGACCTCCAACGATTCCGGTTTTTCGTCCCAACGCTTCGCGTTGCGGACCTGCCAGAAGGCGTTTTCATAGTCGCCTTCGAGATAGTAGTTTTTAGCCAAGTCGAGAGCATACCGCGCGCGGCCATCTCGGAAATCCCACTGGAACCATTTCTCGTAGAGCTCGATCGCTTTCCGGCGGTGTTCCACCGAAAGTCTTTCGAGACCGATGCGGTGGTAAGCACGCGAAAGATAATCATAGAGTCTCGGGAAGGTTGGGTGTCGTTCGAGGCTATTCTCATACAGCTCGATCGCGGTGAGCAGGGCCTCCTGACGGTCCGCTTCCTTTTCCAGTGTGGTCGACAGTTTGAAGTAAGCGGTTGCCAGGTTCTCGGTCAGGACCACGACATCCCCGCGAAGTTCGCGCACCTTGTTGTAATGCTCGATAGCCTCATCAAACCGCGATTCGGTATAACAGTGGCCCGCGAGCAGGTAATAGCTCTGGGGGAATCGAGGGTTTAACTCGATGGTTCTCAGAAGTTCTTTCTCCGCCATCGGGGAACCATGACGCAAATACTCGCGCCCTCGGACAAAATGCCAATCGGCGGTCCACCTCGATGCACTCGGCAGAAACAACACCAACGCGAGGAGACTACAGACCGGCACGACCCATAAGGGAAGCAAACCCTTCTTTGACCTGGCGTATGTTCTGTGACTTTGAACCCAACCCAAACCGGCCCCGATGAACGCCCAAAAGATCCACGAGCTCGCTACCCAACGGAGGCTGACCGAAATCAAATTCTGGAAGAGCGCGCCGAGGACTCCCGCCGCGATTCCCGCAATCAGCCATTTGGAGAACTGGCTGTCGGTCTCCCGCCATCCGCTCCAAAGATAACGAAACCACATCGCAAGAGTTATCAACCAGAGCGCCAATCCAACCATTCCCAGATCGGACCAGATCTCGAGATATTCGGAGTGAGCGTGCTCGAGGACCTTTTCCTCAGGAGCTTCCATCCACCCATACTCTTCGGCTTCGGGTCCAGTGAGATAGTAAGGAAACCGTATGGTGAAATTACCGGGGGTCACACCGAACAGAAAGTGGTCGCGAATGAGCCAGGAGGTGCAACGATAAACGATGCTTCGGTTTTCCACCGACCCAAAAGTGGTTTCGGCGGCATCCTGGTTCGAAGGCCAGAAGAGCACAAAGAGGGCACACAGTATCGTCAGGGTTCCGATCAAGGAACCAGCCAGGAGTGCGATTCCCAGACGTCGATGGTTCCTGTAAAGGAACCATAGGCCCAAACCGACTGCCAGCCCGATCAGGACTCCACCCAATCCGAGCAAACCACCCCGGCTCCCCGCGAAGAAGAGAGAGAGGAGAGCAAGCAGAAGAACGAAAGGGGAGAAGACCGAGCGAACACTTTTAAAAGAATGGGTCACCCCAGTCTTGGCGAAGAACCGGCGTAGAAACAATCCGGCGAATAACCCGACAAGCGGAATCAAGAAACCCGCAAAAAAGTTCGGGTTCCCCAGTGTTGAGCAGGCCCCCGGGAGAGAGCCGAAACCCTCGAAACGCTCCCATTCCATAATCTGCAAATTGGTTTCGGATATCTTCAGGAATTCTCCGATCAGGGGGGCGCTGTCCCAAGGCCAATTAACTGGGTCGATGGTCTTCACCCCGGTCAGAGCGGCGATGAATTGAAACACGGCGTACAGGCAAACCAATGTAGTCACCGTGGCAAGAACCGAGAGGCACCTCCGTGCTGAGGCTTCACGGCGAAAAACGAGGGATGCGGGAATCACGACAGAGATACCGGCCAATGTCAGGGACCATTGAGCCCAGGAGTGCTCAATATAAGGAGACTGAAAAGACCGCACGGTTCCGTAGATCGCGTAAAGGAGCAGGGGTATCCAGAAACTTGGAGGAACTGTTCTCCAAAAACCTTCTTTGAAGAGGAGCGCTCCCCCCAGGAGAAGAAAGTGCAGCGAATAAAACAAGGCCAGGTAATCTTTAACGATGATTGTGTGGCTGGTCGCCGGGTGAAAACCGATCGGCAGGGTAATGAGAGACGATAAGAAAACCATCTCTAACCAAAGGAATGCCCAATCGATCCTTTTTGCTGGCGCAAGCGGGTTGCGATTCGTTCCCGGGTTGGTTGTCGATCTTGGTTGGGAAAATTTCTTTTTCACTGTAATTGTTAAAACTCGCTAGGGAAGGGACCAAGCCCGCCGAATTCCCCAACCCAAGCAGAGAAACCCTGCGATCAGAATGCCCATCCAGACATCATGTCGCAAGGGAGTTTTTTCGGTTCGGGTCAAAGCGTGTTTCTGGGGAACGATGTCCAACTCCTCCGCATCGAGGTCCGTCAACTTGTGATAGGTTCCCCCCGAGAGTTCGGCAATGTCCTTCAGAATGTCCTCGTTCAGAGAGATGTCCTCGGTCTCAGCGGGTCGATCTAAAACCGTTACAGCTAGTGGGTTTTCGCCACTGGCATACCGTATCTCAAATTCCCCACTCGACCTTGGAGTCCAGATCGCCTCCCCCATCCCAGGCCAATCGTTATCGGGAGAAACTAGAAGCGTCTCCCAATTCTCGGCCCCTACGGGTCTCAATTCGAGGCCTCCCCTCGCCGGTCCAGGGTAGATTCCCGGATCTTGAACTCGTATCTGTGTGGATTGTCCCAAGGTGGGTTGTTGCGGTTCGAGGATGATGGCGATCTCCTCGGTTCGGTTTCGCCCAGAAAGGTCGTCCAGGATACCCAACCAAAGTCCCGCTAGAAAGGCGGTCTCACGGTTCCCGCGATGGGTTCCACCCGCATAGGATCGGAGACGCCAAAGGTTGTCAGTTGAGACCATTGTGGCTTTCCCGAGACCGAAAGGAACTTGAACGATCAGGCCTCGGGATTGCATATCGGTGATCAGTGTCTGAGTGGTGGGAGTAGTCGTTCGGAAAAACGTGTCTCGCCCGATTTCCCAGATTCCATCTTGGAAAGACCATAACGGCGCGAGCGCCGGGTGGTCTCTTCCCGATTCATCAATCACCAACCGCAGTGAGTCGCGAGATTCTTTCCGATTCGCAGTTCTTTCCAAAAGGTTTTCCAGTGAGGTGTCTCTGGCTCGATCCAGGGCTAACTCGCTCCCTGGAAGGGTGAGCCAACCGAGGTTCAATTTTGAGGCTGCCTCGGCCAAAGCGGATGTCCACTCATCTGGAGCGCGTCCGAGTGGATCTTGCCCGAGGACTACCACCGATGTTTCGAGCAATAGACCTTCAAGTCGAGTCGACCATTCGGTTGGACTCAGCCGTTCAAATTCTTCTCCCTCCCAGTTCTGCGAAATGGGACTTCCCTCTTCCAGGATGGATCGAGTGAGATCCCACACCACACCCCCTCCCTGGGGGAGCGAGACGGGTCGAAGGATTCGAAAACGTCCGGACTCGAGGGCAATCTGCGAAAGGCTTTGCCCGAGTCGTGTTGGGATGCTTTCAAGGAAAAGAATCGTTTTCGGTCTCTCATTGACCGTGACCGTCGCTTCGGCAATCGAGACTGCGTCGGGTTCGTTTTCGTCACGGGCTGCGATGCGTAGTGTCTGTTTCCCTGGAATCTTTGGACGGATGGTGACCCACCCGCTTTGATAGTCTCTCCCCTCGGGAAAAGTTAAAGATTCCTGGTGGACTTCCTCGGAGGCGAAGGTAATGGTCACACTGAACAAGCCTTCGCTTTGGCGGTCCGAATCCGCAGACCAACCAACGAGAAATGGAGCTCCTGGATTGGCTTGTTCGGGAACTGATTTCCAACGAACTCGTGTTTGGTCCGGTGGCGTGTCGGGTCCTAATCCCAGGGTGTGAACCGGGACCCCAAGAGTTTTCAATGCACCTTCGAGTGAACTCTGACTTCGGTCTTGCCCATCGGATACGAAAACGACCGCCTCAAGGAGACGCTGGGGGATCCTGCGGCTGACTTCTTGGAAGCCCTCGGCGAAATCAGATCCAGATCGACCATCGGGAATATATTCGTTCAGCGAGTGGGTTACCCATTTGCCGGGGCCCTGCCCCGTCTCTTGTTGGACTAGGAGCGAGCTGACCCAATCTCGTCCCACATCAAGTCTCGGTCTGCCGCTTTCTCCATCTTCCATCCCCATGCTTGGGGAATCGTCCAGCAATACCACAACGACTCCGTGTTGGTTCTCGGTCTTCTCTCGTTCGGAGGTCGGATTCGAGAGTAACCAAACCAATAGAAGGAGGGGGATGACCTGAAGCAACGCCAACAGCCAACGTTTTCCTCCTGGAAGAGGGCGTCGAAAGAATCCGGGGCGATAGAGCAAAAATGTGATCACCCAAACGGCGACTGCAAGAATTGGGACGTATTGATTCATGAATCCTATGAGAAATTCACTCCACCTGAGATCGAATTCCCACCCCGAGCCAACAATCTCTCAGAGAGCAATTCCATCTAATCTCTTTGGGAAAAGGCACATCTGGGTGAAAGGCTTATTGTGAAGGAAAACCGGGGATAGGGAAGGGATGGTGGCGATGGCTCGCCCCGCCGAGGATATCCTCTCGGCGGGGCAGGGCTCTGGACGTTCTTCGAATTTTTACGCCAACGTGTTCAAGAGCGCATCCACCGCGGCGCCCTGACTCCCGTCGGTTCGAGTAAAGTATGACCTTTGGGCAATCGAGTTTCCGCCCGAAGCTCGTTCCTGAACATCTTGAAAATTAAGGTTGATCGACGCGATTCCCAGGTCGGAAAGCGAACTGAGTTCGTTTGACTGGGAAACCCCGTCCTGGTTTCCATCCACAAAGACCTTCAATTCTTCGAAAATAGTGTCTTTGGCATCGATAACGCCATCGCGGTTGGAGTCGAATTTCTTGAGCTCCTCGAAGCCATTCGCCGCTCCGTTCTGGTCGCCAAAGAGCTCGGTTCCATTGTCGATAGCGCCATTACCGTTTCGGTCGAGGACAAGAAAGCCATCGCCACCGGTAGCGGTCGCGGTTCGTTCCTTAGCCCCGTCTCCATCAAGGTCAAACTCCACTCCGTTTTCAAGCGAAGTAAGCTCGATCCCGTCGCCATCGAGATCGAGGACGATGGGATCTTTCTGTTCGATGTCCTTACTTGCCTTTTCGATTACTTCGATTCGAGTGGATTCGAAAGAAAGGTCGAGAGAGATGTCGAGTTTCGAGCTCTGAATGGAGATTCCGGATTGAGGCTCGCCCTCTGTGTCTAGGGCGGGTTCGACGGGCTGGGCTTCGCTGGCAATTTCCCCAGATCCACTGTCTAGGGCCGGAGCCTCCCCGCCAAAGGCGTTGCCTATATCGCTGAGGAAACCCCGTAAGTTCTCGACAAAGTCGCCGAATCGCTCGTCATCTCCGAAGAAGGTTTCAAGCAAGGTCGCAAAACCGTTCAGAAACTCATCGGGGATCAGGCCACCGACATCCTCGGCCAACCCCTGAGCCGCGTCGTTCAGCGATATGCTGGTTTGGCTGAACGATAACTCAAAGTTTAATGTGGCCTGAACCTGTTGGGCCGAGAAACGATTCGCCACTCCTCGAGCGGCGTTCGAAAGATTTTGCCTGGCGTCTCCACCACGAGTCCTTCCCGTTTCAATCAGGGCTTCTTCGAATTGTGCCGAGAAACTGAATGAAAAATTCAGTTCGGTTAGAGAGGCGAAAACGCTGGAATCGTCTTCGCTCCCATTGACCTCGAGTGTGGTCTGGCTGAAAGCCAAATCGAAGGAAGCCTCTGCGGAAAAGCTTTGGAACTGGTAGGTTCCGTTTGGAGCGAGTTGAAAACGGCCACCCGGACCGAACCCTTGAGAGGGGGGTCCTCCGTTTCCAAAATCAAGAAAATCACCGAGGGGGGTTTCGCTGCTGGGTCCTGCTACGGGGACGCTTTGAGCGCCCTGTGAGTTGGATGTTGTCTGTGAGGGATTGCGTGTGAGATCGAAGAAGTTCCTCAGACCTTCTCCGATAAAGGGTTGGAGAGCGGGTACGCTCAAGCCTTCAGCCATCCTTGGCCACCGACCTTTCTGCGGGTTTGCCTCGAAGCGTTCACCGGCCTTCCCTGGCGGATCAACTTCTCAAACGGCCCCCAGTTTCCACAAAAAGAAGCATCATAAAGGTCTCTCCAGAGACTCCTATGATTTTTGGTACTAACCATAATAAATTGGAATGCCAATAAAGTCAAGTATAAAAAGTAAAGCATGAAAGGATTGAATCTATGTTTCGATTTTCAGGGATCTTACGTCTATTAAAAGCGATTAGATTGAACATATGTCGCACAAGAAAACAAGGATTGCCCTGTATCCCGACTTTTCCTTATCCATTTGATTAAAGAGGGGGCTGACTTAGAATGGCGTCCGTAACCTAAAGGAAAAACCACGCTCATGGATCTCTGGCAACTGCTGTTCGATATCATTGTTTTGCTAGCCGCTTGCCTTATTTTTGGGGGATTAATGTCTCGTTGGGGGCAGAGCCCGATGGTCGGGTACCTCCTCGGAGGCATGATCCTGGGAGGACCCGGAAGTATCCGCGCCGTCCAGTCCGAACATGAAATTGAAGCCATCGCCGAGCTTGGAGTTTCGCTCTTACTGTTCAGTATCGGATTGGAATTCTCGATTTCCCGACTGAAAGAGCTCGGGTCGAAACCATTATTCGGGGGCGCCCTCCAAGTCGTCTTAACCGCCGTAGGAGGCGCCATTCTAGCTGTTCCTTTTGGGCTATCGACAAAAGAATCTATTGCGGTTGGGGCGATGATCGCGCTGAGTAGCACCGCCTGTGTCCTCCGAATTCTGATCGAGAAAGGCGAAATGGAGGCTGTGCATGGGAGAAATAGCCTGGCTGTTCTCCTGGTTCAGGACATGGCGGTCGTTCCGCTTGCGATCCTGATGGCGCTCTTGTCTACAGGAGGAGGCCCCCAGGAGGTCTTAGGCGATTTGGCCAGGATTGGTTTGTGGACATTCGGTCTGATCCTCGCGTTGTATATCCTGGTGAACAAGATCTCGGTTTGGGCTCTGGGGAGGTTAACTCTTGAGCGGAACCGAGAGTTAACCGTCCTTCTAGCGGTTGTGACAGGCCTGGGGTCTGCGTGGGCGGCGCATGCCGCGGAGATATCGCCGGCTATGGGCGCTTTTATCGCGGGGTTGTTCATCGGTAGCTCCGCCTTTGCGACCCAGATTCGCGCGGATATCTCATCATTACGGGTCATTCTGCTCACGCTGTTCTTTGGGGGGGCTGGAATGGTGGCCGACCCCGTGTGGATTCTCATGAATTTCCATTGGGTGTTTGGGGCGACTCTTCTTTTGGCCATCGGGAAGACGGCTGTCATCGCGCTTGTCTTCCGAATGTTGGGTCAGCCGGTTTCAACTTCCATCGCAAGTGGACTCTGTCTCGCACAGATCGGCGAGTTCGCGTTTGTTCTCGGTGCAATCGGCTTGGAGGGGGGCGTTGTCTCGGAAGCCACTTACAAGTTCGTGGTCTCGACCGCAATCGTTTCGCTTTTTGTCACTCCGTTCCTGATTCCGAAATCGCTCAAATGGGGGGTCTTCCTGGCAGCGTATCTTCCTGGAGGCAAACCCCATTTTCCCGGGGATGACCGCTCTGGGGACTTTCACCCCGAGGTAGTCCTAGTCGGATTCGGCCCGGCTGGGCAAATCGCATCTTGGCCGTTATTAGACAATCCGGAGACGGTATTGGTCCTCGATCTCAATCAAGAAGGAGTTAAGAAGGCCAAAGAGCGCGGTTTTCATGGACAGGTCGGCGATGCAACCCAATCGGAAATCTTGGAGCACGCTCATGTCGAATCGGCCAAGGTCGTGGTGATCACCATTCCTCATCAGAAATCGGCTCTAGAGATTCTTGGCCATATCCGCCACCTTGCGCCGCAAGCGCACATCGTCGTGCGGTCACGGTACCAACGTTACACCAACGATATCCTGATGGCGGGATCGCATGCGGTCTATGGAGACGAGGAGGAGATTGGGAACCGGATTTCCGACCACCTAGAGAAGTGGAAATCGGATTCGCTGAAATCCTCGAAAGGGGAGGCTTCTGGTTGACCGGGGGGGGCGGAGCTGGACTAACGCACCGCTCGTACTGGGACTCTCTCTTCGGATGGTTCGGAACCCCTACTCCTCGGTTTCGAATACAAACTCCCCCGCCTCCGCGTCCCATTCATAAGGATCCCCCGTGCCCGGGTGCGCCAACTCCTCCTTGAAGAACTCGGGGACCAACTCGGAAGCGCGGGACGCTGTCTCTCGCCCGCGCAGTCCGAGAATCCGGTTGGCGAGGTTGAGACGGAGGATGTCGAATCTAGCCTTTGCTACAATGAAGTCATCACGAACCCCATCGCTCCCGCCAAAGCTTTCAAGGTAATTTGACCATAGGAGCTCATCGATCGCCATGACCCGAAGAAAATTGGAGACCGGTGGTTTCCGCATCGCTCTGTAATACCAGGGCTCCGAGAAGTAGGGATTGGGAGGTTTGGAATCCCATTCGATATCGGTTGCCCATCTGCAGAAAAACGCTTTGGGTTCCTCGCGGGCAAGAATTCTCTTGGTCTTGGGTGACCCCTCTGCTCTCAGAACTGCAATACTGTTCTCAAAATGCTGTTGCATCCCCTCATGGACTTCGTCGGAACGGTTAATCTGGGATAGATCCTGCAAAAACTGATCAAGCAATCGTTCATCCGAGCAATCTGGCCATATTTCGTTCGCGCCTCCGACTCCAATCCCAAGACTAACAATACCCAGCATCCTCGAAATGAGGCTCAACGGAGGTTCACCTTGGGGAAATCTGAAGGTGGGAAGGATGAGATCGAATGCTCTTTCGAAATCGCCACTCGCGGCCGCAGCTTGGGCATAGACACCCGCATACCTGAAGTTTGCGGAAACTCCAACCCAGGCGTTGGTGGTGGTGAATCCGAATGAATCCCAGATCGATAGATCGTATTCGGGATGGGAAACAACCTTCCATAGTGAAACCAATCGAGCCTCTAGCTCGGGATAGTATGGCTCGATCTGTTCGATGATTTCTGGGGTCATGTCTGACTCGTTTGAGTAAACACTCATGAGGGGTTCTCTTATATATTCAGGGAGTCTTTTCCAATTGTTTCTCAATTCGATATCCCGCGAAGCCGCCTCGACCAGATCGGCGGGAAAATCGTTCGGCTCCCTCCACTCCTCCGGGACGGAGACTGGATCGTCGAAGAAACTCCGGAGCTCCGCGTACTTTTCGGGGCCGAGGCGTTGTTTGAGGATATAGCGGATGACTACTGGAGTGAGAGTCAGGGAAAGGAGGATGAGAACTGAGAGCCCTATGCAGAAGAAGAGCCAAAGATTGGGTTTCCGTTTCATGACATTCTTCGCATACCCGCAATCAAAGTGATTTGAAGGCCTCACTTTAGCCCCAGTTTTAATCCTTTCCAACCGATAGAAATAGGAAGAATACAGGCGTTTCGGGGGGAAGGCGCCCGGCCGACTCAATAACCAAACCTCATCGGCTGATAATAGGAAAAGGGAGTCTCCGTCCAGGCCAGACCTTCTGGCGGTTCGGATTGACCGGCTTTTTCGACAAGATAGACTGATCGCTGATGAAACTTACCTACTCAAACCTCTTGTGTGTGGTCCCCGTCGTGGCCCTTTTTCTCGGCACCGGGCTAGCACAGGCCGCCGGGCCCCTCCCCTTTACCCTTGGGACCCCTGTTCCGGCGGAAATCGAGCGGTTCGAGATCGGGGATGAATCTTACTACACCTTCACACTGGTGACCGAAGACGGGGTCCGCCCCTCGATTCTTTATGGAACCTCGGCCGGGTTTATGGCGGACCGGATCGTCTACAACAACCATTCGAACCAGATCACCGCGGTTGGGAATGTCCGTGTCACATTGGGTCCTCAGGTCATGTATGGAGGACACCTCGAATATGACACCGAACTGGGCCGGGGGATGTTAACCAACGCCGACCTTCGCTCAGACGAGATTAGCGTTTCGGGAGGGAAAATCGATATCCGTGAAGTGATAGTCAAGGATGACGATGACCTGCAGGAACAATGGAATTTCGAAGTAGTGGATGGAAGTTTGACCGCGAGCGGTTTTACGATCCCGCTCTATCATGTCGACGCGGATTTTATCCGGCTTTTGCCAAAGATCCGCGCATGGCTCTATGGCGCCTCTTATCATGTCACCAACATTCCTTACCTCTACATCCCCATGCCATACATTACCCGGTCACTGAGAAAGGAACCTTTCGCGTACGTTTTCGAACCTGGCTACCAGAGCGAGAAGGGTTTCATCGTGCTGAATCGATTCCATTTTCATTATCAAGACGAGATTCACCCTCTCGCCCGAGGAACAGCGTACGTCGATGGGTTCAGTCATCAAGGGGTCGGTGTGGGCGGTAAATGGAATTACCTTCGGGAACCCGAGGCGGACAGTTATCTCTATGGATACTACATCGACCAAGGAAACGATTTCGACGAAAACTCGGATGCGCGTGTCGACACCAAAGGGTCGCGAGGAAAGGTCGCGTTCCAACATTTCCAACGCCTAGGCGAGAACAAGGATTGGACGGTGACCGCGAAGGGAAGGCGATTGTCCGACCCCGATTTCGACGAAGACTACCAGAACGAAGAAGAAACGCGGGGGTTTACCAATGATGACCTTGAGACAGACCGCGACGCTTTCGTCAATCTCGCGCGCCGCGATCGCAATAGTAACTTTCGGGTGATCTACAAAGAACGGCTCGAGGATTTCAATCTCAATGAGTTCCCAGAAGATGAACGTCAAGAGGTCCTTTACGATTCAAAACTGCGGCCGTTCGATGGCACTGACATCTACCATCGATACCAACTGTCCGCCGGACATTATAAATCGCATCAGACGACGGACATTGGAAACATTCAACGAATCCTTCCTCCTAGTGTTTCCGAGACCTTGGATGCGGATATCGAGCAGGAGTTTGAACGAGCCGATTTTACTTTTGACCTGAACCGACCGTTTGCTTTGGATAAGTTTTCGTTGATTCCCTTCGTCGGTTACGAAGGAACCGCGTATGGGAACGCTTACCGCAAGACCCGCATCTGGACTCATTCCGGATCGAACGATCGAGAAGAGCTGGTGGAAGAGTTCGACTCGCGCTTTCGCCATGTTGGGAAAGCGGGAATCGAGTTTAACACCAAAAGGATCTTTAACCTGACCGACCCCGGAGCGGAAATCGAACGACGGCTCCTGCTGAAACCGAGTATCACTCTCCTTGGATTGCTACCGAATGAGGATTTCGAAGACCTGAACCCGGATAGCATGAGATGGAATCGCGTATCCCCCGGACGACGACAGATCCAGTTCAGTGAAGAACTCGCCAAAGTGGACCGTCCTGGGTTCCCTGAAATAGACCAAATCGACAGCATACGGGATGAGTTCGGGGGTCTGGTGCTCCGAATGGAGAGCCGCTACCAAACACGGGCAAAAGGTGGAGTGATCAGGGATATCGTCAGGGGGACTGTCTCAACCGCAATCGATTTCACCGAGAACGACCCAGGCGAAGAGGAGCTCGCCACAGTCATCGGGGAACTTTATGTCTCCCCCACAGAGTGGCTGGCTTACAATGGATACCTGGAATACGAACCCCAAGGCAGTTTCATCCAATCGTCGCGCAATGCCCTGACCTGGTCCCCGTTCGATCCCCTCTCTTTCGAGGTTGCCTACTCACGGTTCCAGTTCACCGAGACTTCCACGGAAGAAGAAGAACTTGCCTTTCTTGTCGACGTTGATCTATCGATCCGCTACTCCATCAACTATGAGGAACGTTATGATCTTGACGACAACATTACGCGACTTCGGAAGATAGGCATTCAGAGAGATTTTCATGATTGGATTCTGAACGTCGGTTTTACTCAGAGCCAGCGGGAATCGCGAGACAAAAGCTTTGGGACCTACTTCAACCTGTCATTCGTCTTCCCACGGTCGGTGTCCAACAAACTTCCGTATGATTCGATCGGTGGTGACGATGAAGAAGGACTCTTACCGCCAGAGATTTAATGAGGCGAATTCCCTATCGAGCCACTTCCAGGAACAAAACCAGATCCCTGCCATCCACTCTCTCGTCTCCGTTTAAGTCCAACCTTGAAAGAGTAGTCTGCGAAGGAAACGATTGATCGAGCGGCAGATTCGAATACCAAACCAATGCTTGTCCAAAGAGATCGGTTCCGTCGACATTCTCGTCACCGTTCACATCGCCCGCTTTCCCAGTGCTGACTAGAATACACATGATCGATTCCGCCCCTTCCTCGGTGTGGGCGCTCACTTGGAGTTGATACTCACGATTCGATTGGAGTCCAGACAGTAGAGCTTCGCGCGGTTGTCCAACCGGGACGACCATGCGATCTGTCTCCGTTGGGC
>JAJDBZ010000544.1 GCA_029261095.1 Candidatus Omnitrophota bacterium
CAACGTTCAACCAGTATCCGACCCTTTTCGAAGAACCCCACCCCCACAAACAAATGAACCCGAGAAATCCTCCCAACAAGAGAACAAGGCTCGGAAGGAAGAGCAAGAAATAGAAATCGAAGACCCTCTTCTGGAGTCCAAGGAAGACCAGGACTGTGACGAAGTGAAGGCCCCCGACCGCGAACCACTGTTTGAGTTCGTGAGGAATTCTTAATGAAATTTCCCGTGCCCTCATGTGAACGATCCCCACAGCGGATAGTGCGAAGCAAAGGAAAAAGACTCCAATACTCATCAGGTTATGGTCGAACAACCGAGCGAAGACCGTACCCATCCCGTTCGTGGAGGTTTCCGGCTTGGTGAGGTGGTAGGAAAAATTCATATCCCAAAACCCGTGACCTCCGATCAATGTCCCAAGGATAGCGAGAACGATTTGCGAGGCGGCCAATATGCCGGCCACTTCGGCAACTCTCGTCTTCCAGTCCTTATTGGACACCATGACCACTGCGAGGAAGATTCCCGGAATCGCGGTGATCGCATAGAACTTCGTCCATAGCGCCAAAGAAAGAATCAGAGCACCTGTGTGGGTATATCCCCTAAGGACACACAGGTACGCCAGAAAAATGAACATCAGAGTGGTGTTGATCCCAGTAGCATGGGTGGAGGCGCGAAGCGCAATATAGGTGAACAGGAATAACCAGAGCGGAATCGCCATGAGAATACCCAACCGCTGGCGAAGGATCATTGATATGGCTAAGCCTGAAATCAAGGTTGCCCCAATCGGAATCGCACGCAGACCCGCTATGTTCCAATCGGAAACCCACCCTGAGATCTTCAGGAGGACAAGGAGTAGCGGTGGGTTTGCATAGAAAAAGTCACGGTAGGGAAGAGTGCTCGTCCCGAGGCTCTTTGCCATCGAATAATAGATGTTCTCGTCGGTTAAGTACCAATGAAACGTTTCAGATTTAAGAAAAAGAAAAACCGCGAGTGAAGAAAATGTCAACAAGCCGAAGCCAAAACGTATCTTAACCAGTTGATTAATATTGAGTTGTGTCAAAATAAATAATTTCTCTTCATAGGGTTTTTTCTGTGGCAATTATTCCCTCGATTTGATAAGATGACAATCAGACGAATAGAAACGTATAAGGAACCACCTTGGACTGTCTATTTTCGAGCAAGGGGGAATGAATTTTAATGCCAGCGGACATATTTGTTGTAGGAACAGGATTAGGAACGAGCGATCAGGTCAAGAGTGTACTCGAAACAGTAGGGTATGATGTTGAAATCTTTTCCGATTTCGAGTCTTCACTTGCCGAACTGGATGATCAGAGACCCAGTCTCATCTTTCTGGACACAGCGACTGTCGGATTCGACTTAGGAGAGGATATTCGCCAGATGCAGGCGGTGATATCCACTCTCGATTTCATTCTTGTCGCCGATTTTCAAGACCCACTATTGGAGAAGGAAGCGAGCGGACTTGGGATTCAGTCTTGGCTCTACCAGCCTTTTACCGCTCCCGAAATCATCCTTAAGGTGGCTTCGGTTTTGGAGAGCGCCTCTTCGGTGGGAGCCGATGGAGTCGCCGCAGAAGCAGCCGATTCGAAGAAAGAAAAGGAAGAAACCCGGGACTCCAACTGAGTCCCCGCGGATATTCCATGCCATCGTCCGGGAACTCTTTTCCCGGACTGCTTGGTCACGCTAATCGTCGATGACCCCTCAAACCTGAGTCAGGCCCTCCAGGTTAAGAGGGTAGTTCCTCTTTTGGGCAAACCATTTCCACCACACAGATCTCACATTGTGCCTTTCGGGATCCACACACCTGTCTACCATGAAGAATCATTCGATGACAAAACAGGACCTGCTCTTCGGGTGGGATGAGATCGGCCAATTCTCTTTCAACCTTGACCGGATCGGATTCCTGGGTGAGTCCCATCCTCCTCGATAACCGGCCGAAGTGGGTATCCACCACAATGCCCGGTACACCGAAACAATTCCCAAGAATAACGTTGGCTGTTTTTCTCCCCACACCAGCCAAGGCTGTCAGTTCTTCCATTGTTTCCGGCACTCTCCCCCCATGGTCCCTAATGAGAGATGCGCAACAAGCCTGGATGTTCTTAGCCTTGTTCCGGAAGAACCCGGTTGGACGAATGGCTTCCTCGAGGTCTTCCGATTCCGCTTGGACAAATGCTTCCGGGGTGGGGTACTTCTTGAAAAGGCTTTGGGTGACTTGATTGACACGAGCGTCGGTGCACTGGGCGCTTAGAATAGTGGAGATCAACAGCTGAAACGGACTCCTATGATCGAGAGCGCAATCCGCCTCCGGGTGTTCCTCCGCAAGTATCCGAATGATTTTTTTCGCGCGGGTTCCGACTGCTTTCTTGGACTCAGGCATTCGATCTCAAAGTGTCCTCCGATCGTCGATATCGGTTTCAAAACCTTCGATCGAATTTTTGCTGAGAACGAGGCCTGTTACCTCTTCCCCGATTCGAATTCCAACGCCGGTTCCTGGCTTGGATTCCTGTACAATCCGATTGGAGGCAAGGTGTGTCCCCGATGGGTTGCCTTGGATGTCGACTCCAAATTCTCCCGAATCCTGGATGAGGTTGTTTTCAATGGAATTGTTCAATGGGTCTCGGCCTCCGTTCTCTTTGCGGAAGAGTACTCCCACTTTCCCAGAACCCATGATCCGATTGTTCGCGACTCGATTTCGGTTGTCTCGGTGACCGATTGAGACACCATAATTCAGGTTCCCGACCAATTCGTTGTCTTCTGCGATTCCGTTCTTGACTCCCCAACAGAAAAAGATCCCGATCCCATTTTCGATCGATCGGTTATTTCGGAGGATGGGGCGTTGGGATCCCGATCCTGGGTGAAAACCTAAGTCTGTGTTTCCTTGGGAAAGACAATTCTCCACCTCGACATCATGGCAAATCTGCCAACTGATTCCGTCTCCGTTGTAGTTGACGATCTCCAAGTTACGGATTTTCACCTTCTCGCAATCCTGCATGAAAATCCCACCCCCATAGTTTCCATTGAAGTTGGGGTTATTCTGACCGTTCCCGTCGATTCTTAGATTCTGGATTTCAATATTTCGGACCTCTTCACCACTGATGATTGGAAAAAGAACTTTGGCGACGGCCTCATGGTCAGCCCAGAAATTTTTGGTCAGAGGTTGGTCCAGGAGGAATTTCTTTCCATCCCGCCCGATTAGGCTCCTTTTGATGATCGACTGACCATCATGGTGAGGAGCGTTGGCATAGAGGGCGATTCCCATCCCTTCCTGGAATCCATCTGGATTCGTCAGAGTGATGTCGGACTGGTACCAATCCGAATCGGTTGCCAGCGGGCTTTCCAGGTAGTCGTTCTTGGTCAGGACAGTTTCCGGACCGGAGCCTTGGATTCGGACACCTGATCGGAGTTTGAGGGCATTTTCTAATCGAAAGACACCGGGAAGAATCTGTAACGTTCCACCCCCCGATGCCGACAAGTAATCGATCCCCGCCTGAAGCGCGGCAACGGAGGTTCCATCAAGGTCTCCCCCTTCACCGATTGTGAGGGTTGGTTGAGATTTCATCGAATGTCTTCTCTCCTGCCTTCAGTCCGCAATACCCGGTATGACATACGCGACTCCCCCATGCCCGAACCATGCCTTTGAAAAATCTTTGTGGCTCCATTTCAAAAAGGCTCCCTTTTCGGCCGGGAGGTTTGGATCGTGTGTGACCACGTTTCCTTTTCCGTCGATTCCTAACAATACCAGGAGATGGCCCTCTGTGGGGGGATAGGGAGGATTCTCTAACTCATCCTTACGGAAAGCGATCGAACAGACGAGAGGAATACCGCGTCTCAGATAGTGTACCGCTCTCTTCCAATTTCCGATGAACTCGACCCAGGCCAGAGCTCGTTTTTGAAATGCCACATGAATCGCCTGCGGCCAGACCCCGTACTGGTTCGACCGAGGATCGAAACAGAGGTTGGCGATCTCTTTGGGATCCACCTCGACTCCATATCCCTTGAGAATCATCGCGAGGGAAGTCGGAGAACACAGACGATCTCCATGGGTGGGGTCGACATCGTGCTGACAATAATGGGGGACGCTCTCGATTAGGGGAGTCTTCTCAGGGACCTCATTAAGGCAGGCCAGTTCAAAGACTCGGCTGTTCCTCGCTGTGAAATAGATGCCTTTCACAACCGGTGCATGGATCTCCTCCCCCGGCGTTGAGATTTCCAGGTTTACCTGAAAGTGCGAGCAAGGAAACCGCGAAGAAACTTGGTCGATATCCCACACCCAGGTCGTTTCGAATCCAGGATTCTTCTGATTCTTGATCTCGGGGCCTAACCAGGAGGACCAGCCGAACTGTTGGCCGCGAACTCGAAACTTGACGGAGAGCGCGGTCTCTTCCGGTTGAAAGACATTCCAAGATAGAGTCGCATGGTCGAATCCAACGGGAATTTCGATTGGATGAGTCTCGAGACTTCCAACTCTCGCCCCTTCAGGGAGGGTCAATCCCGATGGGCCAAGCATCAGGTCCCTCACCTCATGATTTCGAGAGAGCAAGTCCTGGGGGCGCAGTTGAAAGAGGGTTGCTGTCATGATTTCGGATTCATGGATCGATTCAAGTATACGATCCCCTAACCTACAGATGACTCGCTAGAAACGCAACAAACCTTGCGGACGGTAGAAGGAGTGCCTGCGCCAAGAGCGTTCCAAGTATCTTACCGAGAGCCAGAGTAATGGCCATGGCCCGCACCTTAACGATCCCCGCTGGGTCGTTTAAGGCATCGTCGATGTAGCGCGAGACCCGCGGAGAGATTAACAAAAATAACAACATTGTCGCGATTCCATTAGTCACGCCTGACAAGGCTCCGGTGGCCGAACGGTTTTCTGGAACAAGTGCCCCCGAGTAGTTACAGGCGACTACACTGACAGTAAAGAAGGCGGTCACCAGGATATCTGCCAGAAGGAACGATTTCGGGATCCCTCTGAAGGGAGTCACTTTCACCTGTTCGACCGTCGGTTTAGAGATCCCGGTAGCGATTCGTTCGAGGTCAGTGGTTTTGAGGCCTCCCCTTCGGATCATCGCACCCACAAGGCCTGTGTAAGATCCATAGTGGACGAAGAGTTCCACCCCTTTGGTCATATAACGGACAAATGTGGGCAGAAGAAGTGCGCCCAGCACACTTCCAAATGTGGCCGCGAGGATGACCCACCGAATTCGACTGACTAAGGAGTCGATGGGGATGATCCCCTCCGCCGCATCATCAACAAACGAGGCCATGAGCACCCCTTGGACCATGTTCGCTGTACGTGAAACCAGAAGGACCATCCCGAATAGTGTTCCCGCGGTCGCAAGCCTCCGTGTCTTGATACCGACAAAGGAGACCCCGTACTGAAGGGTTTCGATGGAATGAATAGCCAGGGTCGTGAGCATGACAATACCCATGATCCATGGGAAAGAGTCGGACATAGATTAACCGGTCCTGGTGTAGAATTTAATCGAGACGATGAATCTGAATATCGATCTCGTCTTTCAACTCGATGATCGCGTAGGTCTTTTCGGTTGCGGTGAGCGTATCGGTCGGAGACCCAGGATTGAGGAGTTTGAACCCTTCGATCTCATGGATGCCGGCTTGGTGGGAGTGTCCGAAAATCAGCAGGTCCGGAGGGGGTTCCTTCCATGATTTCACGACGCGCTTCTCGGTTCCCTTTGGAGGTCCAAAACCATGAGTGATGCCGATCCGAAATCCACTCACTTCCAGCACCTGTCTTTCAGGGACCTCGTCCGATTCAGGAAAATCATCTCGGTTTCCGATCACTGCGGTGAGGGGATACCGATCGGCAAACTCTCGATAGACAGAATAGGTATGAAAATCGCCCGCATGAATCACACGGTCACAGGTATCGAGCGCCTTCCAGAGATTCTCGGGAACTTGTGGAGAAAAAATCGGGACGTGAGTATCGGCGACGACACCAATCCTCATAGGAGCCAACCTTTCGGATTAATTTGCGCAGGGACAAGCGGAAGTCCCGCAAGCGCCCATCTCCGGGCCGGGAGAACCGTTCGAGGTCGAAACCTTTGCGGAAAATGTGCTGAGAAGGGCTTCGATCCGCTCGTTCCCACAGTCCGGGCACACTGCCTTTTCTCCTTCTTGGCTGACACCAATCAAGATTTCGAATTGGCTCGAACAGTCTTCACAACGGTATTCGATCAGAGGCATCGGTGACAATCTCCACGCGGTGGTTTGACTTTAGCAAGTAGTTTGAAGCAACCCCACCGCATTGATAAGCCCTTCCGCAGTGTTCCGCCCTTCTCAGAGGGCCGACGGCTCCTTATGATCCCCCCCATGATCCATTCGATTTTCGAGTGAAATCCCTACGATTCTTTTCCGTTACCAAGGAGAATTCAGTGACGGTTCCTAATTTGCTCAAAGATAAGACCGCCCTCGTGCTCGGTGTGGCCAATAAACGAAGCATCGCTTGGGCGATAGCCAATCGATTCCATCAGGCGGGAGCACGTCTCGCGATTACTTACCAGGATGAACGTCTCCGAGACAAGATTGAGCCCCTCATCGAAGGGATTCCGGATTGCATCTTGCTCAAGTGCGACCTGACGCAATCGGATCAG